>JAENVU010000469.1 GCA_016650415.1 Acidimicrobiia bacterium | reverse complement strand
TACCTCGACGAGCGCGTCGTCACAACTCTGGAAGGAGGTCCGGATCAATGGCCCGTCGCCTGATCGGTCTGGACATCGGCACCAATGCAGTGCGGGTCGCCGAACTCGAACCGGGGGACCCACCGCGCCTGGTCAGCTTTGGCCAGGTCGCATTGCCGGTCGGTGCGATGCGAGACGGCGAAGTCGTCGATCCCGCCGCTGTCACGGCGGCGATCTCGCGTTTGTGGAGTGAGCTCAGCCTGAAGAAGGCGCCCGTGCGCGTGGGCGTCGCGACCCCGCGGGTGCTCGTGCGGACCGTCGATCTTCCGACGATGTCGGACGACGAACTCGCCGGTGCCCTGCAGTTCCAGGCTCAAGAGTTGATCCCGATCCCACTCGAAGACGCCGTCCTCGATTTCCAGATTCTCGAAGCGCTGCCGATTCCCGAGGCGGTCGGCGATGGTCCGCCACCGCAGCCGATGAGCCGTGTCCTGCTCGCCGCCGCGCACAAGGATCTCATCCGCAATCTCACCGGGGCCGTGCGCGCCGCCGGGCTCTCGGTCGCTTCGGTCGATCTGGTCCCGCTCGCGCTGGTCCGGTCGGTCGGCCGCCGAGTTTCTGACAATGGCGGTGGTGTCGAAGCCGTCGTGAGTGTCGGCGGCGGCGTGACCGTCGTGGTCGTTCACGAACTCGGCGTGCCGCGCTTCGTTCGTATCCTCGGATCCGGCGGTCGCTCGGTGACCGACGCGATCGCGCGTGATCTCGAGCTCACGACCGAACAAGCCGAGGCGGTCAAGCGCAACGGCGAGACCGCTCCGGCCGATCTCGTTGCCCGGGCACGTACCGCCATGGTGCGCCCGATCAACGAACTCGTCGAACAGATCCGCGGTTCACTCGACTACTACCGCACGCAGTCCGACGCGATTCGGCTCCTCCGCGTCACGCTCACCGGTGGCGGCTCGCTGACCCCGGGGCTGGCCGATCAGCTCGTCGACACCGTCGGTGTCCCGGTCGACCTGGCCCGACCCCGCGAACACATCGGCGTCGGCGACATCGGATTCCCCGAGGATCAACTGCCGTTGCTCGATCCGTTCCTCCCGGTGCCGGTCGGACTCGCGCTCGGTGGATTGATGACCGGCAAGCGCATCGATCTGCTCGGCGGCGATCACAAGGAGCCGATCGACAAGAACCAGCTGATCAAGGTCGGTGCCGTCGCCGGTGCCGCACTCCTTGCGCTGCTCGCCGGACTGACCTATCTGAAGGCGTCGCAGGTCGACGACGAGAAGTCGAAACTGGCCGAGGCAACGCAACAGAACGCGAAGCTGCAGAGTCAGATCGATGCCCTCTCGGACGTCAAGCAACGCCAGACCGACATCGAGAGCCTGTCGGCCGAGACGCAGACGCTGCTGGCCAACGATGTGTCGTGGTCGTCAATGCTGCAGGCCATCTCCCGCACGATCCCCACCGACGTCTGGCTGACCTCGCTGCAGGGAACCATCACGGTGGGAGGCGCCGTCGCGCCGGGGGCAGCACCGGTTGCGCCGGGCGCACCCGGAACGACGGGCTCGATTCTCGGAACCGCGAACTTCGCCGGTCAGGGTCGCGACTACGACTCGGTCGCGGCATGGATCCAACGCATCGGGTCGGACATCCCCTCGTTCAGCGACCTCTGGGTGCCGACCGCATCACGGTCGTCGGGGCCGGCCGACAGTACCGGGACGAGTTCGACGAACGTCACGTTCAGTTCGACCGCCAATATCACTGACCAGGCGAAATCGACCCGGGCCGATGACTACAAGGTGCAGCCATGAAGCGCAACGTCCTGATCGGGATCGGTGCCGCGTTCGTGGCGGTCATCGTGCTGTGGTATTTCGCGATCTACAGCCCGAAGGCCGACGACCTCAGTGCGGCCCAGACCCAGGTCAGTGAAGAGCAGGCGAAAACACCCGGGCTCAGGAGCACGCTCGCGCAGCTTCAGTCGGTGGCCAAGAACGCGTCGAGGCAACAGGCCTTGCTCAACAAGTTCGACCAGGCGATCCCGAAGCTGCCCGACGAGGCGGAGTTCATCGTGCAGGCGAACCAGATCGCCGACGACGCGGGAATCGAGTTCCAGTCGATCTCGCCGAGCCCACCCGTTTCGGCCGGGACGACCAGCACGATCGGTCTCGCCATCAGCATCCAAGGCAGCTTCTTCCAGGTGAAGAACTACCTCACCCAGCTGGAGAACCTCGACCGGCTGGTGATCGTCGACGCCATCAATGTGTCGGCCGGTGGCGGGACGGACTCGACCGGTGCGAGCACCGGAACGACCCTGAGCGTCACCCTGACGGCTCGGATGTTCACGCGTGCCGCGGCGACGGCTGCGCCGGGTACTGTCCCGGCGCCGGACGCGTCGACCACGACGACGACCGCGGCGGGCGGTGCGACGTCCTCGTCGACCGCGCCGTCATCTTCGACCACAGGAGGGACCTGATGGCTAGGTCACGACGAGAGCGACGTGAACGTCAACAGCGCTCGATGGGCGTTGGCGTCGGCGTCGTCGGTGCCATCCTTGCGGTCCTGATCGTCTACCAAGTCTTCCTGCGCGACGACGGGACGCCCGCGGCGGTTGCTCCGTCGCCGGGAGCGTCGAGCCAGATCGCGGGTTCGACCACGACCACCGCGCCGCTCGAGCCTTCCGTCCCCAACGGCAGCTTCGCCGAGCTCAGCCTGCGGGACCCGTTCGAGCCCATCGGCCAGGTCACGCCGACCAACACGACCCCGTCCACGGTGAGCACGACACCCACGACGACCGCCAGCCCGGGCACCATCTCGACCACACCGACGACGTCACCCCTCCAGAACCCGGGTGGGACGACCGACGTGGCGTTGATCGACGTGTACGTCGACACCAACGGCGTCCAGACCGCGCGGATCAAGGTCGGCGGGGCCGAGTACCCCGTGACCGCAGGTGGGACCTTCGCCACCAACTACAAGCTGATCTCCTTCGCCAGCGACCGGTGCGTGAACCTGCAATACGCGGACTCGCCCTTCTCGCTCTGCGTCGGCGAACAAGTCATCAAGTAGCCCGTAAGAGGCGGGGTTCGGCCCCGGCGCCCTCTAACCTGAGCGGATCATGCTGCGCTACCTCACGGCCGGGGAATCACACGGCCCGGCCCTGGTGGTCGTCGTCGAAGGCCTCCCGGCCGGTCTGTCCATCACCGTCGATCAGATCGGCGACGAGCTGGCGCGTCGCCGGCTCGGATTCGGACGCGGACCCCGCATGCGCTTCGAACGCGACGACGTCGAGTTGCTCGGCGGCATCCGCCACGGATCGACGCTCGGCTCTCCGGTGTCGATCGTGATTCACAACACCGAGTGGCCGAAGTGGCAGGAAGAGATGTCGCCGGCGCCGGGCATCACGGAGAAGCCGTTGACCCAGCCGCGACCGGGGCACGCGGATCTGGTCGGCATGCAGAAGTACGGCTTCGACGACGCCCGCAATGTGTTGGAGCGGGCGAGTGCCCGGGAGACCGCAGCCCGAGTGGCCGCGGGCACGCTCGCGAAAGCGCTCCTGGCCGAACTCGGGACGTCGGTCCTGTCTCATGTTGTGCGGATGGGTGACGCGGCCGTTCCCGACGGTGCGCCCCGGCCGGGTGTCGATGATCTGGCCCGGATCGACGATTCGTCGGTGCGGTGTTTCGATTCGGCCGCCGAGGCGGCGATGGTTCGTGCGATCGAGGCCGCCGCCAAGGATGGTGACTCGCTCGGGGGTGTCGTCGAGGTCCTCGGTTTCGGCGTGCCCGTCGGGCTCGGTTCGCACGTGCACTGGGACCGCCGGATCGATGGCCGGCTCGCGCAGGCGCTGATGAGCATCCAGGCGATGAAGGCCGTCGAGATCGGTGAGGGCGGTGCCGTCGCCGCGGAACGCGGGAGTGCCGCGCACGACGAGATTCTCTGGAGCGACGCCGAGGGCTACACGCGGGCGTCTGATCGCGCCGGCGGTATCGAGGGCGGGATGACGACGGGCTCGTTGCTGGTGGCCCGTGCGTCGATGAAGCCGCTCGCGACCTTGAACCGCCCCACCTTGCGGACGGTCGACGTCGCGACCAAGGAGGCGACGGTGTCGTTCAAGGAGCGGACCGACGTCACCGCAGTGCCGGCCGCAGGTGTGGTGGCGGAGACGATGGTCGCCTTGGTGCTTGCCGACGAAGCGCTCCGCAAGTTCGGTGGCGACTCGATCGCGGAGTTCACTCGCAACCACCGCGAGTTCGTCGCGTCGCTGTGAGCGGGCCGCGCCACCTGGTGCTGATCGGCCTGATGGGCGCGGGCAAGACCACGGTCGGCCGATGCTGTGCGAACGAGTTGGGTCGGGGTTTCGTCGACACCGACGAGTTGGTGTGTGCCAACGCCGGAATGACGATCCCGGAGATCTTCGAGTCCGAGGGTGAGCAGAGATTTCGCGCGCGGGAGCGGGCGGCGCTGGCCGATGCGGTCGCGGCGCCCGAAGCACTGGTGATCGCGTGCGGCGGCGGAGCCATGGCGGATCCGGCCAACCGGCGGGCCGTTGCCGACACGTATGTCGTCTGGCTCGATGCGCCACCCGAGGTGCTGGCGCGTCGTGTCGAGGGCGATGGACTCGGATCCCGCCCATTGTTGGCGGCCGGTCCGACCACCGCCACGCTGACTCGCCTCGCCGATGCCCGTCGCGACGCGTACACGGCGGCGGCCGACTCGGTGGTCGTGACCGCCGACCGGTCCGTGGAATCCGTGGTCGCCGATGTGCTTCGTCGCTTCGAGGCGGCATCGCCATGAGTGTGGTCACCGTCGGGCTGGATCCGGCCTACGACGTCGCGGTCGGTCCGGGCCGGTTGGCCGAGATCGGCGCATTCGTGGCCGACCGGCGCCGAGTCGCGATCGTCAGTCAGGCCGGTATCGCCGAGCGATACGGCGACGTGGTCCGAGCGTCGATCACCGCGCCGAGCGAAGTGTTCCTGATGGGCGACGGCGAGCACGCGAAATCGCTGACGACGATCGAGGACCTGTGTCGCGGCTTTGCCCGCTGGGGGCTCTTACGCGGGGATGTGGTCGTCGCGCTCGGCGGTGGTGTCGTGGGGGATACCGCCGGGTTCGCCGCGGCGTCGTACCACCGCGGGATCAGCATCGTGCAGGCACCGACCACGCTCCTCGCGATGGTCGATGCTGCGATCGGCGGCAAGACGGCCGTCAATCTGCCCGAAGGGAAGAACCTGGTGGGCGCGTTCCACCAACCGATCAGAGTCGTGGCCGACACCGACACGCTGCAATCGCTCCCGCCCCGGGAGTTCCGCAGTGGGCTCGGCGAAGTGGCGAAGTACGCGCTGATGTACGACGTCGTGGCCGACCCGACGGGATTGGTCGACGTGCTGCGGACCGGAACCACGGCGATCCTGGATCGGGATCCCACCGTGCTCGGCGATGTCGTCGAACGCTGCGTCCGGATCAAGGCCGAGGTGGTCGCCGCCGATCCGTTCGAACGGTCGGGCCTGCGGGCGCAACTGAATCTGGGTCACACGCTGGCGCACGCGCTGGAGATCGCGTACGAACATCGGCTCACCCACGGTGAGGCAGTGGCGATCGGTTTGGTGTTCGCCGGCGCGCTCGCCGGCGGTTGCGAACGGGTCGGGACCGATGTCGTCGACCGCTTCCAGGCCATTCCGGCATCGCTGGGGCTCCCGACCGACGTGCCGGATCCGGAATCGGCCACGGCGGCCGGGCTCCTCGATCTCATGGCGCGCGACAAGAAGGCGAGCGGCGGGCTCACGTTCGTGTTGCCCGGTCCGGACGGACTCGAACTGGTCGAGGATCCTCCGGCTGCCGCGCTGCGGTACGCATTCGAATCCGTCGGTATCACCGGAGAGGACGCGATCACGTGAAGATCTTGCTGCTGGATGGGCCGAACCTGAACCTCTTGGGTACCCGAGAACCGGAGATCTACGGCACCGACACGCTGGCCGACTGCGTGCGGGACGCCGCGGCCGCCGCCGCGAGTCACGGGTACGAGTTCGAACATCGTCAGTCCAACCACGAGGGCGAGATCATCGAGGCGATCCACGCGGCCCGGGGAACGGCCGATGCCATCGTGATCAACCCCGGCGCGTTCACCCATTCCTCCTACGCGATCGCCGACGCCCTCGCGGCCTACGACGGCGTGAAGGTCGAACTGCATCTCTCCAACCCGAGCGCGAGGGAAGAGTGGCGCCGGCTCTCAGTGGTCGCGCCGGTCGTCACCGGCACCATCGCCGGCTTCGGCCGAGCCGGGTACCGCATGGCCGTCGATGCCGCAGTCGGCCGGCTGGCATGAGCGCGCTGACCCCGATGGATCTCGGGCCGCGCCTCGATCGGCTGCGGGCCCGATTCGACGGTATCGATGCCCTGCTCGTCACCCGACTGGTCAACGTCCGGTACCTGACCGGCTTCACCGGTTCGGCCGCACTCCTCCTGGTCACCGGCGACGCCGCGACCTTCGTCACCGACGGCCGGTATCGCGATCAGGCCGCCGACCAGCTGCACGAGGCCGGCGTGACGGCCGAGATCGTGGTCGGGCTGACCCAGGCCGACCAGCGTGCGGCGCTCGCCGACGCCGCGGCCGCGGCGGGTGTCGAGCGGCTCGGGCTCGAGGCCGAGGGGGTCACGTGGTCACAACAGCGCGGCTACGTCGAGTGGTTTCCCGAGGCGGAGCTCGTCGCCACCTCCGGGTTGGTCGACGATCTGCGCATGGTGAAGGAGGCGGGGGAGGTCGAGCGCATCCGGGCCGCGTGTGCGATCGCCGACGACGCCCTCGCCGAGGTGCTGCCGAGCCTGCACGATGCACCCACCGAGCGGGCGTTCGCACTCCGGCTCGAGTTCGCGATGCGCGAACGGGGTGCAACCGGCGTCAGCTTCGATCCGATCGTGGCATCGGGGCCCAATGGCGCCAAGCCCCATGCCCGCCCCAGCGATCGTCAGGTCGCGCCCGGAGAACTGGTCGTGATCGACTTCGGCTGTGTGGTCGACGGCTACTGCTCGGACATGACCCGGACGGTCAGCGTCGGCGATCCCGGACCGGACGCCCGTCGGCTCTGGGACACCGTGGCCGATGCCCAACGTCGGGGCTGTGACGCCGTCGCAGTTGGAGTGGACTGCGCTGCCGTCGATCGCGCCTCCCGTGACGTGATCACGGAGGCGGGGTGGGGCGACGCGTTCATCCATGGCACCGGTCATGGCGTGGGGTTGGAGATCCACGAGTCGCCTCGGGTCGCGTCGACCTCGACTGGTACCCTCGCGGCCGGCCACGTAGTGACAGTGGAACCGGGGGTGTATCTCCCGGGCCTCGGCGGCGTCCGTATCGAAGACACGCTCGTCGTCACCGCAGATGGACCAGAGGCCCTCACCGAGTTTCCGAAGCAATTGGTCGTCTGACCAACCCGAACGATCCGAGCGGAGCACGAGTACATGTCGATCTCGACCAATGATCTGAAGAACGGCATGGCGTTGAACCTGCCCGATGGTCTGATGACGGTCGTGGAGTTCCAGCACGTCAAGCCGGGCAAGGGCGGCGCCTTCGTCCGCACGAAGCTCAAGAACGTCCGGACCGGTGCCGTGGTGGAAAAGACGTTTCGCGCGGACGAGAAGGTCGGCCATGCGACGATCGACAAGCGGGAGATGCAGTACCTCTACCGCGAGGGTGACGACTACGTCTTCATGGACAACCAGTCCTACGACCAGATGAACGTCTCGACCAAGACACTCGGAGATGCCGTCAACTACCTCAAAGAGGGCGACGTCGCGGTGCTGCCGAGCTGGAACGAGGAGGTGCTCGGCTGCGATCTGCCGGCCGCAGTCGAGTTGGTCGTCACCGAGACCGAGCCGGGTATCCAGGGCGATCGAGTGTCGGGCGCGCGGAAGGCCGCCACGATGGAGACGGGCCTGGTGGTCCAGGTGCCGCTGTTCATCGAGATCGGTGAAACGCTCAAGATCGACACTCGCACGGGCGAGTACCTGACCCGCGCCTAGCGGGTCGACACGCAGTGGCTCCCCGTCGAGAATCGCGAGAACGTGCTTTGGGTCTCTGCTACGAGCGTGAAGTGCGCTCGATCAGCGCCGACGAACTGCTGGAAGGCCTCCCGGCCGCGCCCGACGCGTACGCGGTCGAGCTGGTGCGGGGCGTCGAAGACAACGTCACCGAGCTCGACGGCCTGCTGACCGAGTACTCCGAACACTGGGCGGTCGATCGCATGCCCGCGCTGGACCGGGCGGTGCTGCGCTTGGGATGTTTCGAGCTGACCCACGAACCCGACGTGCCCACCGCGGTCGTGATCAGCGAAGCCGTCGAGCTCGCCAAGCAGTACTCCACCGAGAACAGCGGTCGCTTCGTCAACGGCCTGCTCGCGCGCATCGCCGAGCAGGTGCGCGCCGCGTCCTGATGAGTCGCTTCGTGGCGGCGGGCGCACCGGGCACGATCGAGGCGCCCGCGGTCGAGACCATCGAGGACCTCAGCGTCGGCACCGACACGCCGTGGCTCGTGATCGTGTGGAACGATCCGGTCAATCTCCAGAACTACGTGGTCTATGTGTTCCAGAAGCTGTTCGGGTATTCGCGGGAGAAGGCCACTCGGCTGATGCTGGAAGTGCACCACGACGGGAAGTCGGTGGTGTCGCACGGATCGCGGGAGAAGGCGGAGATCGACGTCGCCCGGCTCCACGCGCACGGGTTGTGGGCCACGATGGAGCGCGATCGCGGATGAGCGGCTTCAAGTCGACCAAGCGGGGCGTGGTGGTGACGCTCGAGTCCGGCGAGGTCGAGCTGTTGGAGAACCTCGTCGGTCAGGTGCGAGCCGTCCTGACCGGGGGAGTGCCCGAGCACGGCTCCGATCCTGTTCGCGATCGACTCTTCCCCCGGGCCTACGTGGATCCGACCGAAGACCGCGCCGAACGAGATTTTCAGTCGGTGGTGCATGAGGATCTGGTGCTCGCCAAGTCGGCGGCGATCGAGGCGCTGGTCGCGGGGTTGGACGGTGGCCGGACGAAGCGAGGCACGACCGAGGTCACCCTCGATCGAGAAGGCATGGAGCAGTGGCTCGCGGCCTTGAACGACGTGCGGCTTGCGTTCGGGGCCGCGCTGGGGATCACCGAGGATCGCGATCCGTTCGAGGAACTCCCGGATGACGATCCACGCGCCGGCGGTCTCGCGGTGCTCGACTGGCTCGGCTATCTCCAGTCCGAACTACTCGACGTGATGATGGAGACCATGGAATGAGCGCAACTCCGACACCGGGCCCGCTGCAGGTCTCCTCGGGATACGGGCTCGGGGATGCTCCGGCCGACGGTTCCGCGCTGGCCTGGAGCACGGTCGTGTCCTGGTTGACCGACGCCCGGAACTACTGGGTGTGCAGCACGCGCCCCGACGGACGCCCGCACGCGATACCGGTGTGGGCGCTGTGGATCGACGGCGCGCTGTGGTTCTCGACCGACCCGACTTCGTACAAGGCCCGCAACCTCGCGCATTCACCGGAAGTGGTCATCCACCTGGAGAGTGGCGACGAGGTGTGCGTGCTCGAAGGCGCGGCCCGCACGATCGGTGTGGAGGACCTGCCGGCGGTGTTCGTCGACGCGTACGACGAGAAGTACGACATCCGCCTCGACCTCACCGACGCCGACTTCGGTCTCTACGTCCTCGCGCCCCGAGTTGCCCTGACCTGGACCGAAGCCGACTTCCCGACCACCGCGACCCGCTGGACCTTCTGACCCGAAGGTCGATGGTCAGGTGCGAGCGTCGAGGTCCTTGAGCATCCGCTTGAGGGCGATGAGGCGGTAGGAGCTCTCGACGAGTTCACGGATCTCGTCCCAGTCGACGGGCGCGGCGGCGAGGTCGAGCGCCAGCCACCCGGACGCGCCCGAGTAGGGCGGGACGAAGACGCGCGCGTCCTGGATCAGGGCATCGCGATCTTCGGGGTCGGGTTTGAACTCGAGGGTGAAGCGGTGGTCGTCGTCGCCCGCGAAGACCGCGAACATCTTCCCGGCCCGGAACGTCGGCCGGCCCCACGCCTCCTTTTCAATCGCCTCCGGGAACGCGAGACAGATCTCCCGGATCTCGGTGAGGAACGGGTCGTCGTCGGAGTACATCCTCGGATGGGCCACGCCCTCCACACTATTTGCGCGCCGCGGTGAAGCCGAGCGGCGCGCGCGTGGTACGGTCATGACACTCCGTCACCGGGATCCTGTGAGGTCCCCACGGAACGAGGATGAAGATGGCCGAGAGCCCCAACGGCACGCCGAGTGCCGCCGACAAGCAGAAGACCGCCGCCCCAGAGGGCGGCTTTTCTTTGCCCGAGTTCTCCACGCCCGACTCAGTGTTCCGCACCCGCGTGTTCACCGCTGAGGATCTGCGGCGGGCCCAGACCCGGATCGCGCACGAGATCGTCGAGCGGAACCACGGCCCGCACGAGGTCGTCCTGATCGGGCTGCACCATCGGGGCCCGCAGATCGCGCAGCGGTTGGCGGAAGCGATCGAATCCTTCGAGGGGGTGCAGGTCCCTGTCGGCGCGCTCGACGTCGCGTTCTATCGAGACGACATCGGTCTGCGCCCGGTCCAACCCCTCGGGCCCACCGAAGTGCCGGTCGACATCGCCGGTCGGGTCGTGGTGCTGGTCGACGATGTCCTCTTCACCGGTCGCACGATCCGCGCCGCGCTCGACGCGGTCACCGAACTCGGCCGTCCGCGCTCGATCCAACTCGCGGTGCTGATCGATCGCGGCCATCGCGAGTTGCCGATCCGGGCCGACTTCGTGGGCAAGAACCTGCCCACCGCCGAACGCGAAGACGTCCGGGTGCGGCTGCGCGAGATCGACGACGTCGACGAAGACACGATCGAGTTGTGGGGACCCGACGGAGGTGACGAGTGAACGAGGCGTCCACCCCGATGTGCATGGCCCGCGGTCGCCGAGTGGGGCCCGACCGGCCCGGCCCGCAGGGCCAAGAGGGGGCGTCGTGAAGCATCTGCTGTCCGTCGAGGATCTCGACCGCGACCGGATCGTCGAACTGCTCGACGGCTCGGAGTACATGTCCGACGTGCTCGGTCGCGAGATCCCGAAAGTTCCGGCGCTGCGGGGCAAGACCATCGTCAGCCTCTTTTACGAAGACTCGACCCGCACGCGCCTTTCGTTCGAGACCGCGGCCAAGCGGCTCGGTGCCGACACGATGACGTTCACCGCAGGATCCTCCTCGGTGAAGAAGGGCGAGAGCCTGCTCGACACGGTGAAGACGATCGAGTCGATGGGTATCGACGCCATGGTGGTGCGTCACTCGGCGGCCGGCGCACCCCATCGGGTCGCCCGGTGGATCGACGCCTCGGTGATCAACGCCGGCGACGGTCGTCATGAGCACCCGACCCAGGCGCTGCTCGACGCCTTCACGTTGCGGCGCCGACGGGGTGATGTCACCGGCGCCCGGATCGGGATCGTGGGCGACGTGCGCAACTCCCGGGTCGCGCGCAGCGGGATCCAGTGCTGGTCCCGCCTCGGGGCTCAGGTCACACTCATCGGACCGCCGACGCTGATGCCCGAACGGGTCGACGGGTGGCCGGTGGAGGTGACGAGCGACCTCGACGACATCCTGAGTGAACTCGACGTCGTCTACGTCTTGCGGGTCCAGCAGGAGCGCATCGGTCGGGCACTCCTGCCGAGTTTGCGGGAGTACTACGCCCGATGGGGGCTGAGCGTCGACCGGGCGGAGCGGTTGAAACCCGACGCGCTGGTGATGCACCCGGGCCCGATGATCCGCGGTTCCGAAATCGCAACCGAAGTGGTCGACGGTCCGCGCTCGTTGGTGCGGGACCAAGTGGCGAATGGAGTGGCAGTACGAATGGCAGTGCTCTGGGATCTCATCGGTTCAGGAGGAATGGCGTGAGCGAGGCGCCTACTCCGATGTGCATGGCCCGCGGTCGCCGAGTGGGGTCCGACCGGCCCGGCCCGCAGGGCCAAGAGGGGGAGTGATGGCGTGAGCGTGCTGATTCGCGGTGGCCGGGTGATCGACGAGACCGGCGAGCGGGATGCCGACGTGCTGGTGCGCGACGGCGTGATCGCCGAAGTGGGACCGGGTCTCGACGCGGCCGGCGCCACGGTGTTGGATGCCGACGGCGCGGTCGTTGCGCCGGGCCTGGTCGACATCCAGGTGCACTTCCGCGAGCCGGGCCGGGAGGATGCCGAGACCCTCGAGACCGGGGCGCGCGCGGCTGCGCTCGGTGGTTTCACCGCGGTGGTCGCAATGCCGAACACCACTCCGCCCCTCGACGACGCCAAGGTCGTCGGCTCGGTGCTGGAGCACGGTCGTCGGACGGCGTGCCTCGTGACCGTGGCCGGGTGCATCACTCGGGGACGCGAAGGACGCGAACTCGCACCACTCGGCGAGCTGTACGACCTCGGGGTCCGCATCTTCACCGACGACGGTGATTGTGTCGCAGACGCCAATGTGATGCGCCGCGCCCTCGAGTATTCGAGCGCGCTGCCGGGCGCGGTCATCGCCCAGCACGCCGAGGACCCGGCGATGGTCGCCGGCGGACACATGCACGAAGGGGAGTGGTCGGCCCGACTGGGGATTCCCGGTCGGCCGGCAGCGGCGGAAGTCACGATCGTCGCCCGCGACCTGGAACTCGCCCGGATCACCGGTGGTCGTTATCACGTGCTGCACATGTCGACGGCGGGTGCGACCGCACTCGTGCGCGCGGCGAAGGCCGAGGGCGTGCGGGTGACCGCCGAGGCCTCCCCGCAACACTTCACGCTGACCGACGCGGAGTGCGCGAGCTTCGACCCGGTCTTCAAGATGAACCCGCCGTTACGGTCCGATGCCGACGTCGAGGCGATCGTCGCCGGTCTCGTCGACGGAACGATCGACGCGATCGCGACCGACCACGCCCCGCACACGCCGGCCACCAAAGAGCTGCCGTTCGAGGAGGCCCCACCGGGCATGCTCGGAGTGGAAACGGCACTGGCAGTGTCGATCACCCGGCTGAGTGATCCGGGCACGCTCACCTTGGCCGACGTGCTCGCACGCCTGTCGTGGCAGCCCGCTCGCATCGCCGGGCTCGATGCGCTCGGTCACGGGCTTCCGGTTGCGGTCGGCAACCCCGCGAACCTCTGCGTGATCGACCCGGCCGAAACCTGGGTGGTCGAAGCCGATCGTTCCGCCAGCAAGTCGCGCAACACGCCCTGGGCCGGATGGAAACTCACCGGCCGGGTCCGCCACACCGTGTTGCGCGGTCAACCCGTGGTCATCAACCGAGAGGCCCACGCGTGAGCCGCGCCCCCCGACCTGAACCGGCCGTCCTGGTCCTGCGCGACGGCGAGGTCTTCGAAGGCGAGATGCTGGGCGTGACCGATGTCGTCGCGACCGGCGAGGTCGTGTTCAACACGGCGCTGTCCGGCTACCAGGAGATCGTCACCGACCCGAGCTACGCCGGGCAGATGATCACATTCACCTACCCGCACATCGGCAACTACGGCACGAACCCCGAAGACGACGAAGCGGCGGTCCCTGCGTGTCGCGGGGTGATCGTGCGCGATCTGGCCCGCCGCCACAGCAACTGGCGCGCGGCCGAGTCGCTCACGGGGTTCCTGGAACGGCACCGGGTCCCGGTCCTGACCGGGATCGACACCCGGCGCCTCACTCGTCACCTGCGTGACCACGGCGCGGTTCCCGGCGCGTTCGGGACCGACGATGCGTCCGTACGGACCGCCGCGGCGGCGAGCACATCCACCGATGGCACCGATCTCGCCGCGAGTGTGACGACCAGCGCGCCCTACACCTATGGCGATCCCGATGCGCCGTTCCACGTGGTGGCCTACGACTTCGGGATCAAGCGCACGATCTTGCGCCACCTGGCGAGTGCCGGTTGCTTCGTGGATGTCGTGCCGGCAGGGACCACTGCCGCCGACGTCCTCGCCCGAACGCCCGACGGCATCTTCCTCTCGAACGGTCCGGGCGACCCGGGCGCCGTGGTCGGTGCCGCCGACGAGGTGCGCGGCCTGGTGGGCAGCGGGGTACCGATCTTCGGGATCTGTCTCGGTCATCAGATCCTCGGCCACGCCCTCGGCGGGTCGACGTTCAAGCTCCCCTTCGGTCATCACGGTGGCAATCACCCGGTGCGACACGTCTCGACCGGTTCGGTGGAGATCACGAGCCAGAACCACAACTACGCCGTCGACCCGGACTCGCTCGACCGGGCGGTCGAGATCACTCACGTCAACCTCAACGACGGCGTGTGCGAGGGGTTGCGAGTGACCGGCGAACCGATCTTTTCCGTTCAACATCATCCGGAGGCCGGGCCGGGACCGCACGACGCGTCCTACCTCTTTTCCGATTTCACCGCCATGATGGCAGGGAGCTGACGTGCCCAAGCGCACCGACATCGAATCGATCCTGATCGTGGGCAGTGGGCCGATCGTGATCGGTCAGGCGTGCGAGTTCGACTATTCCGGCACCCAAGCGTGTCGAGTGCTGCGCGAAGAGGGGTACCGGGTCATCCTGGTCAACTCGAACCCCGCGACGATCATGACGGATCCCGACTTCGCCGACGCGACCTACGTCGAGCCGCTCGACGTGGAGAGTCTGCGCCGGGTGATCGAACGGGAACGCCCGGATGCGTTGCTGCCGACCCTCGGTGGCCAGACGGCGCTGAACCTCGCGATCGCGCTCGACGAGGCCGGCGTCTTCGAAGAGTTCGACGTCGAACTGATCGGCGCGAGCATCGAAGCGATCCATACCGCGGAGGACCGCAGCCGGTTCAAGGCCGCGATGCAGGAGATCGGGCTCGCGGTGCCGACATCGGCGATCGTGCTGGCCGACGCCGACATCACCGACCCCCACGCCCGGATCGCCGATGCGGTCGAGCGGGCGGTCATCGCGGGGAAGGAGGTGGGTTTCCCGCTCATCTGCCGACCGAGCTTCATCTTGGGTGGTGGCGGGACCGGCTTCGCCTACGACGAGGAGGAGCTGCGCGCGGTGGCGTGGCGGGGCTTCTCGGCCAGCCCGGCGGAGGAGATCCTGCTCGAGCAGTCGGTGCTCGGCTGGAAGGAATACGAACTCGAGGTCATGCGCGACCACGCCGACAATGTGGTGGTCATCTGCTCGATCGAGAACGTCGACGCGATGGGGGTGCATACCGGTGACTCGATCACCGTGGCACCGTCGCAGACACTCACCGACGTCGAGTACCAGAAGATGCGCGACGCCGCCTTCGCGTGCATCCGCCGCATCGGGGTGGAGACCGGGGGATCGAACGTCCAGTTCGGGGTCGATCCCACCAACGGCGAGATGGTCATCATCGAGATGAACCCGAGGGTGTCGCGTTCCAGTGCGCTGGCGAGCAAGGCGACGGGGTTCCCGATCGCGAAGATCGCCGCGAAGCTCGCGGTCGGCTACCGGTTGGACGAGGTCACCAACGACATCACCCGGGTCACCCCGGCCAGCTTCGAGCCGACGATCGACTACGTCGTCACCAAGATTCCGCGCTGGGCGTTCGAGAAGCTGCCGGGTGCCGAACCGTTGCTCGGCACGATGATGCAGTCGGTCGGCGAGGTCATGGCGATCGGCCGTACCTTCCCCGAGTCGCTGCAGAAGGGTCTGCGGTCGCTCGAATCGGGCCGGGACGGGTTCGACCATCGGGATCCCGTCTTCGTCGATCTGCCCGTCGAGGATCTCGAACGTGCGTGTCGACGGCCGACGCCGGACCGCCTGTTCGCCGTCGCGGCGGCGCTCGGTCGCGGCATCTCGATCGAGCGACTGCACGAGATCACGGGCATCGACCCGTGGTTCCTCGACCAGATGGCTCAGATCGTGGAAGCCGCGGAGGACCTTGCCGATTACGTCGGCCCCGACGATCTCGATCGCGCGGCGTGGCGGTCGGCGAAGCGCCTCGGCTTCGGCGATGCGCAGCTCGGCACCATGTGGGGCGCGAGCCCCGAGGTGGTGCGCGCGGCTCGCCTCGCCGCGGGAGTCAACGTCACGTACAAGACGGTCGACACCTGCGCCGCGGAGTTCGCGGCATCGACGCCGTATCACTACGGCACCTACGAGGACGATTGTGAGGTCACCCCCCTCACGCGGCCCGCGGTCGTCATTCTCGGCAGCGGCCCGAACCGCATCGGCCAGGGAGTCGAGTTCGACTACTGCTGCGTCCACGCCGCGTTCGCGCTCTCCGACGCGGGGTACGAGACCGTCATGGTCAACTGCAATCCGGAAACGGTCTCGACCGATTACGACACCAGCGACCGACTCTTCTTCGAGCCGCTCTCGATCGAGGGTGTGCTCAACGTCTGCGAGGCGCTGCAGGCGCGTGGGGAACTCCGCGGCGTCGTGGTCTCGCTGGGTGGGCAGACGCCGCTGAAGCTGGCGCACGCGCTGCAGGAAGCCGCGATCCCGGTGGTCGGGACGAGCCCGGAGTCGATCGACCTCGCCGAGGACCGTGACCGCTTCAACGCGCTCTGCGACCGGTTGGAGATCCCGCAGCCGGCCGGTGGCACCGCGACCACGGTCGATGGTGCCCGCACGATTGCCTCGAGGATCGGCTATCCGGTGCTGGTCCGACCGTCCTACGTGCTCGGCGGTCGCGCCATGCAGATCGTGTTCGACCAAGAAGGTCTCGACAGTGCGATGGCGGAGTTGGCCACCGCGGGGTCACTCGGCAAGGAGGGCGGCCTCTCCGCCACCCGTCCGGCGCTGATCGACCGCTTCCTGGAGGACGCGATCGAGGTCGACGTCGATGCGCTCCGCGACCACACCGGTGAGGTGCTCATCGGCGGGATCATGGAGCACATCGAAGAAGCCGGGGTGCACTCCGGCGACAGTGCGTGCGTGCTGCCGCCGTCGACGCTCTCGGCGGCAACCATTGCGACGATCTCGGAGTACACCGAGCGCCTGGCGACGGCCCTGGACGTCTGCGGACTCCTCAACGTCCAGTACGCGGTGAAGGACGGCGACGTGCTGGTCATCGAGGCCAACCCTCGGGCGAGTCGCACCGTCCCGTTCGTGAGCAAGGCCACGGGCGTGCCGCTGGCGAAGGTCGCGGCGAGAGTGATGCTCGGGTCGTCGCTCGCCGAACTCCGCGCCGAGGGGCTGTTGCGGCCTCCGGCTGAAGGTGGCCACGTCTCGGTCAAGGAAGCGGTCCTGCCCTTCAACCGATTCCCGACGGTCGACACGCTGCTCGGTCCCGAGATGCGCTCGACCGGTGAGGTCATGGGAATCGACCGATCGTTCGGCTTGGCGTTCGTGAAGAGTCAGGCCGCGGCGGGAGCCCGGTTGCCCGATTCGGGCACGGTGTTCCTCTCGCTCGCGAAGCGCGACAAGGAACACGGTCTCGTCGCCGCGCAGCGGTTCGTGGAGCTCGGCTTCTCGATCATTGCCACCACGGGCACCGCGGCGTCTTGTGAGGAGCGGGGCATTCCCGTCGAAGCGATCGTGGCCAAGGTGGGGGAGGACGGCGGGATCGATGCGGTCGAACTCATCGCCTCCGGGCGGGTCGACCTCGTCATCAACACGCCGCGTGGCCGGGGCCCTCGAGCCGACGGTGCCCATATCCGGCGGGCGGCCGTGCTGCACAACATTCCGTGCCTCACGACCGTCGCGGCCGCGCTCGCGGCGGCCGCGGGTCTGGCCGAGAGTCAGACGACGGCGGTGACGGTGCGTTCTCTGCAGGAGTATCACGCCGACGGGCAGTTGCGACTCGAGGTGTGATGGGTCGCCGCTCCGCACCGCCGCGCACCGACTGCGACGTCGCCGTCGGCCCGCTCCGTCTCCGCAGCCCGGTCGTCGCGGCGTCGGGTACCTTCGGTCACGGCGACGAGGTGCTGCGGCTCGTGGATCCCGCCCGGCTCGGTGCACTCACGGTCAAGTCACTCGCCGCGTTCGAGTGGGCGGGCAACCCGGCACCACGCGTGCACGCGGCCGGGGTCGGCGGCATGCTGAACTCGGTCGGTCTGCAGGGTCCGGGTGTCGAGGCGTGGGCACGCGAGGAACTCCCGGCGCTGCGCGAGGCCGGAGTGCCGATCATCGTGTCGCTCTGGGGTCGGTCGGTCGACGACTTCGGCCGCGCCGCGACCCAGCTTCGACCCCACGTCGCCGCGTTGGCGGCCGTCGAACTCAACGTCAGTTGCCCCAACGTCGAGGACGCGGCGCGCATGTTCGCGCACTCACCGCGAGCCACCGGTGAGGTGGTCGGTGCCGTCGCCTCGTTGGATCTCGGCCTGCCGATCTTCGCCAAGCTCTCGCCGAACACCTTCGAAGTCGTCGATGTCGCCCGCGCCGCGGTCGCCGCCGGTGCGACGGGACTGACACTCGTCAACACCCTGCTGGGTCTGGCCATCGATGCCGCGACCCGTCGTCCTCGCCTCGGCGGGGTCACGGGCGGTTACTCGGGAACCCCCATCAAGCCGGTGGCGCTCCGGGTGGTCCACGACGTCGCTCGTGCGCTGCCCGACACTCCGATCATCGGTACGGGCGGCGTCGGATCCGGGCTCGACGCGGTCGAGATGCTGATCGCCGGTGCGAGCGCCGTGGGCGTCGGGACGATCAGCTTCCACGAACCCCGAGCGGTGAACCGGATCCACGACGAGGTGGCCCGCTGGTGTGCCGACCACGGCGTCGAGCGGGCCGCCGACCTCACCGCCACCCTGCAATCCCCCGCCACCTGAGGAGCATCCTGTGAACACGACGGTTGCCGCCCCACCCGAGATCCGCGATCGACTCGCGTTGCCGCTCGACGTCGGCGACCTCGCCACCGCGTTGGCGATGGCCCGACGCGTGGCCCCCTGGTTCGGGATCGCCAAGGTCGGCTACGAGCTGTACGCCGAAGCGGGCCCCGAAGCGTTCGATCGGCTCCACGACCTGGGCTTTTCGGTGTTCTGCGACCTCAAGCTCCACGACATCCCGACCACCGTGGAGCGGGGCGCGGCGGCGCTGGCCCGTCATCGGGTCGAATATCTCAACGCGCATGCGTCCGGCGGCGCCGACATGCTGCGGGCCTTTGTCGCCGGGGCGCACGCCGGCGCGGCCGAGGCGGGGCTCGTGGCCCCGATCACACTCGCGGTCACCGTGTTGACGTCGGACCCCGACGCGTCCGCGTTCGCCGGTCGGCTTGCCCTCGCGGCGGAGACCGGGTGCGACGGGGTGGTGTGCAGCGGTCGGGAGGTCGAGGCCGTTGCGGCGGCCGGGCTGCGCTCGATGGTTCCGGGGATTCGCCCCGCCGGCGCCGGCGCCGACGACCAAGCCCGGGTGACGACACCGGGCGACGCGATCGCCCGCGGTGCCGACTGGCTGGTCATCGGCCGACCGGTCACCGCCGCGGCCGATCCGGCCGCCGCAGCGGCGGCAATCGCGGCTGAGGTGGAGGCGGAGCTGAGGCGTCCCTGACGACGACCCGGAGCGGGCGCGGACCCTCTGCCTATACTCAGCGCCGCCTGAAGCTGCCACGCGCTGTGCTTCCCACAGCGCTCTCGGAGGTCCTGTCGATGCCGCTCCCGCCCGCGCTCACCCCGGAGCAGCGTTCTGCTGCGCTCGAGAAGGCCGCGGAAGCGCGTCGTGTGCGCGCTGAGATCAAGACCCGGTTGAAGCTCAACCGGTTGTCGCTCAAGGAATTGTTCGCCCAGAGTGATGCCGACGACATCGTGGCCAAGCTCAAGGTTGTGAGCGTGTTGGAGTCGTTGCCGGGTGTCGGCAAGGTCCGGGCGCGGCGGATCATGGCGGATCTCGAGATCAGCGAGAGCCGCCGGCTCCGTGGTCTCGGTTCGAAGCAACGCGCCGCACTGCTGGCCGCGTTCGCCGGGCAGTAGGACCCCGCGCTGGCGGTCCTCCTCGTCCTCGCCGGCCCATCGGGCGTCGGGAAGGGCACCGTGGGTCGGGCCCTGCTCGCGCGGGTGCCGAACCTGGGCTGGTCGGTCTCGGCGACGACCCGGGACCGCCGTCCCGATGAAGTCGATGGCACCGATTACCACTTCGTCACGCGTGGACAGTTCGAGCAATCGAGAGACGCGGGCGGATTTCTCGAGTCCTTCGAGGTCTACGGCCAGCTGAAGGGCACGCCGCGGGAGCCGGTCGAAGCCCGGCTGGCGGCCGGAGAGGACGTTCTCCTCGAAATCGACGTCCAGGGCGCCCTGGCGGTCAAGGACCAGTATCCCGACGCGCTCATGATCTTCCTGCAGGCGCCCAACCCGGAGACCCAGCAAGCCCGTCTGCGGGAGCGGGGGAGCGACGATTCCGAGCAGATCCGCCGCCGGCTGGCCACGGCCGCGGCGGAGGAGGCGCTGGCCGACCGATTCGACGCCGTGGTGGTGAACGACGACCTGGAGCGAGCGGTCGGCGAGGTCGCTGCTATCCTGGGGGAGCGCCGTCGGCGAACTTCGCCGGGCGGACTTTCCTAGCTTTTCTGGAGCCCTTCACCATGCCCGAACGCCGCGCGTCCCTCACCGAGCCTCGCATCGAGAACTTGCTCGAGCGGGAGAACTCCAAGTTCACGCTCGTGACGCTGGCCTCCCGTCGCGCTCGTGAGATCAACGACTACTACAACCACCTCGGTGACGGCCTCGGCAAGATCGTGCCGCCCCAGGTGACTTCGGTCTCGCGCAAGCCGCTGTCGATCGCCCTGGAGGAGATCGAAGTCGGCAAGATCATCAAGGCCGAAGTTCCCGAAGTCGATCCCGAGGCCGAAGCTGCTGCCGCCGATGCGGCGGCCGCGGAAGCCGCAGACGCAACTCCCGACGCCGGGTAGTCGTGTCGGGTCAACCCGAGGTCTGGCGCGGTCGACGCGTCGTCCTCGGCGTCTCTGGGGGGATCGCCGCGTACAAGGCGATCGAACTCTGTCGCCGGCTGGTTGACGACGGCGCGCACGTCATTCCCGTGCTCACCGAAGACGCGTTGCGCTTCGTCGGTGAACTCACGTTTTCGGCACTGGCGTCGGAACGGGCGCGCACCAGCCTGTTCACGACCGAAGGGACGCCGATCCCGCACACCCACCTCGGTCAGACCGCCGACGTCGTCCTCATCGCGCCGGCGACGGCTCGGATCATTGCAAAGTACGCCGCCGGGATTTCCGACGATCTCTTGAGCGCGACCTTGCTGGCGACCCGCGCCCCCGTGGTGCTGGCCCCGGCAATGCACACCGAGATGTGGGAACACCCCGCGGTACAAGAGAACCTCGCCACTCTTCGGCGGCGCGGCGTCCACATCGTCGATCCCGAGTCCGGGCGGTTGGCCGGCGGCGACGTCGGTGAGGGTCGACTGGCGGCACCGGAACGCATTCTCGACGCGGCGGCCGGTGTCCTCACCCGCAACGGCGACTTGGCCGGAGTACGGGTGCTGGTCAGTGCCGGCGGTACCCGGGAGGCAATCGATCCGGTGCGCTTCATCGGGAATCGCTCGTCCGGGAAGATGGGTCATGCCGTCGCCCGCCAGGCGGCGGCCCGCGGCGCGCGGGTCACGCTGGTGACGACGGCGGTACCCGCCGACATCGACGGCATCGACGTGGTCCCGGTCGTGTCCGCACAGGACATGCACGATGCGATCCTCGGCCGGTTCGATGCGTGTGATGTCGTCGTCATGGCGGCCGCGGTCGCCGATTTCCGTCCGAAGGCGGTGGCCGACTCGAAGATCAAGAAATCCGAGGGTCCGCCGGACATCATCCTCGAGCCCACGCCCGACATTCTCGGTGAGTTGGGCGCGGCGAAGCAGGGTCAGGTCCTCGTCGGCTTCGCGGCCGAGACCGAGAATGTCGAGGCCAACGGCGGTGAGAAGCGGGTGCGCAAGAACCTGGACCTCCTCGTCGCGAACGATGTGTCGGCCCCGAATGCCGGCTTTGAAGTCGACACCAACCAGGCAATCCTGCTTGACTCGTCTGGCGCTTCCGAGCACACCCCGTTGCTCACCAAGGTTGCGCTGGCTGATGTGATCCTTGACCGCGTCACCGTACTGATCGGACGCGGGTCCGCCCACCAAGACCAGGAGCAGCGTTGAGCGCCTACACCTTCACGTCGGAATCGGTGACCGAGGGTCACCCCGACAAGATGTGCGACCAGATCTCGGATGCCGTCCTCGACGCCATCTTCGAAGACGACCCGAACAGCCGAGTGGCATGTGAAACCCTCGCCACGACCGGACTGGTCGTGGTGGCGGGTGAGATCAGCACCCAGGCCTATGTCGACATCCCCCGAGTCGTCCGGGACACCGTTCGCAGCATTGGCTACGACCGCGAGTCGTTTGGGTTCGACGGCAACACCTGTGGGGTGATCACCTCGATCGACGAGCAGAGCCCCGACATCGCCCAAGGCGTTGACAAGGCCGAGGAGCAGCGTGCCGGCGACACCGACCGCATGCTCGAGACCGGCGCCGGTGACCAAGGCATGATGTTCGGCTACGCGTGCGACGAGACCGCCGACCTCATGCCGATGCCCATCTGGTTGGCGCACAAACTCGCGTTCCGCCTCTCCGAGGTGCGCAAGTCGGGCACGCTTCCGTACCTGCGTCCGGACGGCAAGACGCAGGTCTCGATCGAGTACGAAGACGGTGTCCCCAAGCGGCTCGCCACGGTGCTGATCTCCACGCAGCACGCCCCCGGGATCGACCGCGACTCGATGATCACGCCCGACCTCATGGAGCACGTCATCCGTCCGCTCGTCCCCGAGCAGTTCGCGGACGACGACTTCGAAGTGCACGTGAACCCGACCGGCACGTTCGAGTTGGGTGGCCCGCACGCCGACTGTGGCCTCACCGGCCGCAAGATCATCGTCGACACTTACGGTGGGATGGCGCGGCACGGCGGCGGCGCGTTCAGCGGCAAGGACCCCACGAAGGTCGACCGGTCCGCCGCCTACGCAGCCCGGCACGCGGCGAAGAACCTCGTCGCGGCGGGAATCGCGAAGCGCTGCGAGGTGCAGGTCGCGTACGCGATCGGTATCGCGCGTCCGGTGTCGCTGATGGTGGAGACGTTCGGTACGTCCGAAGTCGACCCCGAGAAGCTGCCGGCCTTGATCCAGGAGCACTTCGACCTCCGCCCGGCCGCGATCATCGAGCGCCTCGACCTGCGTCGGCCGATCTACCGTCGCACCGCGGCCTACGGCCACTTCGGTCGGAACGAGCGCGACTTCACCTGGGAGCACACGACCAGCGCCGATGCGCTGCGTGCCGCTGCCGCCAAGCTCTAGGCGTTCCCGATACCCGACCAGCACGTCGTTCGGGTTGCGGTCGATCTGACCGCGGTGGAGCGTGAGTTCGACTATCTCCTGCCGACGGACTTCGGCGCGGGTCTGCGCGTCGGCACGATCGTGCGGGTGCCCCTGCACGGTCGGCGGGTCCGGGGGTGGATCATCGCCGACGGCGTGACTCCCGAAGCCGGGGTTGGTCGACTGCTGCCGATCGCGAAGGTCGTGGGTGCGGGACCACCGTCCGAGTTGATGGACCTGTGTCGCTGGACCGCCCATCGGTGGGCCGGGCGGCCGGTCGCGCTGTACCGCAGCGCGTCCGCCCCGAACGCGGTGCGGGACCCGTGGCCCGAGACGACTCACCGCCGGCTCGACGGTTCGCCGCCGCGCTCGGTGACGGCGTGGCCGCCCGCCGCTGATCGCCGGGAGCTGATCGCCGGACTCATCGCGGCGACCGGCTCGTCGCTCATCCTCACGGCCGAAGGACGCATCAGTGGGTTGGTCCGCGATCTCGAACGCCGAGGTCACCGGGTGGTCGTCCTCCGGGCCGATGTCGACGACGCGGTGCGTACCCGTGCGTGGTCCGACGCCCGCCGGGGTGACGTCGTGGTCGTCGGTGGGCGCACCGCGGTGTGGGCACCGGTACCCGATCTCGCCGCGGTCATCGTGCTCGACGACGGCGACGAAGCACTCCAGGAGGAGCGGGCCCCGACGTGGCACGCTCGCGACGTGGCGATCGAACGTGCCGATCGGACCGGCGCGGCCGTGCACCTGATCGCTCCGGTGCCGACCCCCGAGGGTCAAGCGGCGATCGGCGGCGCGGTGATGCGGCCTCCGGGCGCGCGGGAGCGGGCCGGGTGGCCGCGCGTGGAGATCGTCGACCTGCGCGAGGAACCGCCGGGCAACGGCCTGCTGAGTGAAGGACTCGCTCGTGCGCTCCACCAGGTGGTCGATGCCGGGGATCGGGCGGTCTGCATCCTGAATCGGAAGGGTCGGGCCAAGCTCCTGACCTGTGTGGCCTGCTCGACCGTCGCCGAATGTGAGCGGTGTCATGCCGCCGTGGTGGAGCAGGACGCGTCGACACTCCGCTGTCCCCAGTGCGGCGTGGAACGCCCGGTGATCTGCACGGCATGCCTCGGAACCAAGCTCCGAGCCTCCCGCCTCGGGGTGCAGCGCCTGCGGGACGCGCTGGCCGCGCTGTTGCCCCGCACCGAGATCGCGTGGCTCGACGCGTCGATCGACGAGCCGGGCACCGCGCCGGTCGTGGTGGGAACCGAGGCTGCGCTCCATCGCGTCGACGCTCGATTCGTGGCCTTCCTCGACCTGGACCAGGAGCTGTTCGCACCCCGGGTGCGTGCGGCCCAGCAGGCGGCCGGGCTGGTGGCGCGTGCCGCTCGCGGGGTCGGGAATCGTGATCGGGGTGGCCGGCTCCTGATCCAGACGCGATCGCCGAACCACGACGTGGTGCAGTGGGTGCTGACGGGCGACCCCAGCGCGTTGATGGCCGCCGAGCGCGAACGGCGCACGTTGCTCGGGTTTCCCCCGGCCGGTGCAGTCGCAGAGCTCTCCGGCGAAACGCCGGCGGTGGAGCAGGCGTCCCTCGCGTTGCGGCGTGACTTCCGGGTCTTCGGCCCGTCGGAGCAGGGGACCGGTTCGACCGCGCTCGTGTTCGGGCCGACGGCGGACGGTCTGGCCGATGCCCTGGCCGTCGCGCAACCGCTCGGTCGCGCCGCCGGCCGTCTCCGGGTCGCGGTCGACCCGCCCCGGGTGTAGGTGGCACGATCCGAGTCATGACTGCATCACGGACGTACCCCGGGTTCGACGGCACGATCACGCGCACGTTCGCAGGGTCGGAGGGGTCATGGCCGAATCGGCCCCAGGCGCGCGTGGGTGCGCCGAACATCGTGATCGTGCTGGCCGACGACCTCGGGTACGCAGACCTGGGGTGTTACGGCAGCGAGATCGACACGCCGAACCTGGATGCACTGGCTCAGCGGGGGTTCCGGGCGACGAACTTTCACGTCACGCCGATGTGCTCACCCACCCGGGCGGCGCTCCTGACCGGTGTCGAGCCGCACCGGGCGGGAGTGGGAACCGTCGCTCATGTCGACCCGGGCTTCCCCGGGTATGCCTCGGAGTTGGCGCCGGATGTGATGACCATGGCCGAGATCCTGCGAGACGAAGCGGGCTACGCCACGATGATGGTCGGCAAGTGGCACCTGGCCAAGGATTCCGACGGGGCCGAGGGCCCACGTCACTCCTGGCCGTGCCAGCGCGGCTTCGACCGGTACTACGGCGTCATCGATGCGTTCACGAACCTGCATCAGCCTCACCGGCTCGTCCAGGACAACCATCAGGTCGAGATCGACCGGTACCCGGACGACTACTACTTCACCGACGACATCACCGATCATGCGATCTCGATGGTGCGCTCGCAGAAGACCGCGAACCCGGAGCGCCCGTTCTTCCTCTACCTCGCCCACGGTGCGGTCCACGCGCCACTCCACGCGAAACCCGAAGACATCGAGAAGTACCGCGGTCGCTACGACGCCGGATGGGATGCCCTCCGTTCGGAACGATTCGCGAGACAGCAGGAGATGGGGATTGTTCCGCCCGGCGTCGAACTCGCGCCGCGCAACACCGAAAACGAGCACGACGTTCGCCCGTGGGACGACCTCTCGGCCGACGAGCAACGGCTCTTCGCCCGCCACATGGAGGTCTACGCGGCGATGGTCGACAACGTCGACCAGAACATGGGCCGGCTCGTCGACGCGCTCGACGATCTCGGAGAACTCGACAACACAATCTTCGTGTTCACCTCCGACAACGGCGCCTCCCGCGAGGGCGAGGTGTGCGGCACGACCGCCTACTACGTGCACCTGCTCCAGGGCGACGACATCGACGCCGACCTCGCTCGCCTCGACGAGATCGGCGGCCCGACGACGACGCCGCATTACCCGCGCGGTTGGTCGATGGCGTCGAACACTCCGTTCCGGCTCTACAAGATCAATACCCACCAGGGCGGTCATTCGGTGCCGTTCATCGTGTCGTGGCCCGAGGGCATCGACGCGCGCGGCGAGTACCGCCGTCAGTACCAACACGTGACCGATCTTCTGCCCACGTTCCTCGAGGTGGTCGGTGTCGACCGGCCCGCGGAACGTCACGGCGTTCCGCTCGTCGACCTCCGGGGCGCGAGTTTTACCGGCGTGCTCAACGACGCCGACGCGCCGAGTACGCACCGCGAGCACGTGGTGGAGATGAACGGTCATCGGGGCTACTACCGCGACGGTTGGCATGCGGTGACGCTGCACCAGGGGATGACCTCCTTCACCGACGAGGAGTGGGAGCTGTACCACCTCGACGAGGACCCCACGGAGCTGCATGACCTCGCGGCCACGCACCCGGAGAAACTCGCCGAGCTCACCGAGGCGTGGGAGAACGCCGCGTGGGAGAACCACATCTACCCGCTCGACGAGGGTGCCAGCGTGAAGTACGTCACGCGGCCGGAGCGGGATCTGGTCTACGCGAAGCCGGTGCGAATACCGCGCGGGACGCCCACCCTCGAACGGTGGCGCTCGGTGCAGTTGATCTGGTTTCGGGGGTTCACGATCACCGTCGACCTCGACCATGACTCCGCGGACGAGGGCGTGTTGGTCGCCCACGGTGATCAGGGGTCGGGGTACGTGCTGTACGTCCGCCTGGGTGAGTTGGTGCTCGCCCACAACGACGGGCGAGGACACATGACGCACGTGAATGCGGGGCCGATGCCTGCCGGCGCACAACAGGTCACCGTCGAGTTCACTGCCCCCGGCGATCGGTTGTGGAACGTCACCATCTCGATCGACGGTGAGCGGCGCGCGGAGCACGAGAGACTCCCGATGCTGTTCGGTATCGCTCCGTTCCAAGGGATCGACGTGGGCATCGACCGACGCTCGCCGGTGTCCTGGGAGCTGTACGAGCAGTTCGGACCGTTCCCGTATTCCGGCACGCTCCGGGCCGCCACCTACACCCCCGGCGAACCCGCGCCCGACGCACCGGTGCATCTCGTCGACATGCTCCGAGACCTCGGCCGCCGCTACGAGTAGCCCGCCCGGTAACCTCGGACAGATGTCGAGCGCCCAGAGACCCGAGCCGGAGCCTGCGGAGGCGAGCCGCGAGGCAGCGAGCCCACGTCGGCACGCGAGTACCGAGACGGCGATCGAACGAGCAATTTGATGGCCGGTTATTCGATCAGGGTGTTTGGCGACCCCGTACTCAAACAGCGCGCGAAGGACGTGACCGAGATCGACGGCGCGCTCGTCGGTGTCGTGAACACGATGGTCGAGACGATGTACGAGGCGGCCGGGGTCGGGCTCGCCGCGCCCCAGGTCGGGGTCCAGAAGCGGATGTTCACCTACGACGTGGGTGAAGGGCCGCAGGTGATCTTCAACCCGGAGGTGGCCGAGGCCGAGGGGGAGTGGACCTACGAAGAGGGCTGCTTGTCGATTCCGGGTTTCCATTTCGAGATCGTCCGACCGAATCTGGTGACGATCACCGGCATCGACATCGACGGCAACCCGACGACCCTCCAGGGTGAGGAATTGCTCGGCCGCGTCTTCCTCCACGAACTCGACCATCTCGACGGCGTGTTGATGCTCGACCGACTCGACCCCGATGAACGCAAACGTGCCCTCCGCGAACTCCGCGACGTCGACCTGAACGCCGCGGCCCGAGAACGCGTCGCCGACGTCCGGCAGCTCTGAGGTCTTGAAGCTCGTCTACTTCGGCACGCCCGCGGCCGCGGTCCCGCCCCTCGAAGCGCTCGCCGCCGCGGGCCACGAGATCGCGTTGGTGGTCACACAACCGGATCGCCGGCGCGGTCGCGGGTCCGGACTCGTCCCGAGCCCGGTCAAGGCGGCGGCGGAGGCACTGGGTCTGCCCATCGTGACGCCGGAGAAGTCGGGCGAGATCGTGGACGAGGTCCGGGCCCTCCAGGCCGACCTCGGCGTCGTCGTCGCATTCGGACAGCTCCTGCCCCAGGCACTGCTCGACGCGATTCCGGGGGGCCTGGTCAACGTGCATTTTTCGTTGTTGCCGCGCTGGCGCGGCGCCGCACCGGTCGAACGGGCGATTCTCGCCGACGACAGGGAAACCGGAGTCTGCATCATGGGGGTGGAACTCGCGCTCGACGCCGGCCCCGTCTATGCCCGCGAGGTGCTGACGATCGCGCCCACGGAGACCGCGGGCGAGCTGCACGGACGGCTGGCGGCGGCCGGCACGGAGCTGCTCGTCCGGACCGTCCCGCGCGTGGCCGAGGTCGAACCGGAGCCGCAGCGTGGCGACGCCGTGTACGCCGAGAAGTTGACGGTCGACGAGTTCGAACTCGACCTGAACCGGCCGCCGGCCGAGCTCGTCCGTCTCGTGCGCGCGGCCAACCCGCGGCCCGGAGCCTGGCTCGAGATCGCGGGAGCGCGGTGCAAGGTCTGGACGGCTCATGTCGAGGGCGATCGCTTCGTTCCCGACGAGATCCAACCGGCCGGCAAGGCGCGGATGGCCTACACCGCATGGCGGACCGGTCATCGCGACGCGGATCCGTTCGCATGAGTCGCACGCTCGCCATCCGGGCGCTTGTCCGGATCGAAGACGGCGCCTATGCCAACGTCGTGCTGCCCGCGTTGCTGCGCGCGAGCGACCTGCCCGCCCGGGACCGTGCCCAGGTGACGGAGTGGGTCTACGGGACGGTTCGGATGCAACGGGCGCTCGACTACCAGCTGGGGCCCTGTCTCGATCGGCCCCTTGCCAAACTCGATCCGCCGGTGCGCGCCGGTTTGCGGCTCGGCGCCTATCAACTCACGCACGGCATCGCCGCCCACGCGGCGGTCGGGGAGACCGTCGCGGCGATGGGCAAGGTGTCGCCGCGCGCCAAGGGGTTCGTGAACGCGGTCCTCCGCAAGTTCTCGCGATCCGGGCCGCCGTGGTCGTTGCCCACCGGCGAGGATGTCGAGTCCATTGCGACCCGGGCCTCGATGCCGAACTGGATCGTCGATCGGTTGGTCGCGGATCTCGGGGCCGTCGACACCGCCGCGGCACTCGCCGCGGTCAACGAGCCCGGGGTCGTGACCCTACGGGTGAATCGGCAGCGAGCGACACCCGACGCGGTGGAGCAGGAGTTGGTGGAGGCGGGAATCGCGGTCGTCCGCGGCGCGCTCCTTGCCGACGACCTCCTCGTGACCGGTACCGGTGACATCCGCGCGTTGCCCGCCGTGCGCGACGGGCGTGCGACACCGCAGGATCAGGCGAGCCACGCCGTCGCGCAGTTGGTCGGTGCGCAACCCGGTGAGCGGATCCTCGAAGTCGGAGCCGCACCGGGCGGCAAGACCAGTGCCCTCGCGGAGGCGATGGGCGACGACGGTCTCGTGGTCGGCCTCGACCGCAACGTGGCCCGGACCCGTATGGTCGGCGAGGGCGCCGACCGCCTGGGCTTGAACTCGGTGACACCGATCGTGGCCGACGGGATGGAGCTGCCCTTCCGTGGGGGGAGCTTCGATCGGGTGCTCGTCGATGCACCGTGCAGCGGTCTCGGGGTGTTGCGGCGTCGTCCGGAAGCGCGCTGGCGACTCGAGCCCGCAACGATCGATCAGCTGGCTCGGATCCAGCCGTTGTTGCTCGAAGCCGCGAGTCGGGTGGTGCGCCCCGGTGGGGTGCTCGTCTATTCGGTGTGCACGCTCACTCGGGCGGAGACGGTCGCGGTGGACGAGTGGGCCGTGACCGCGCTTCCCGGCTGGGAATCGCTCCCGCCTCCGTCGGCACCATGGGCACCGGTCGGCCGCGGGGCTCGCCTCCTGCCCAGCGCCGCCGGCACCGACGGCATGTACATCCTGTCGTTGCGTTGTCCCCTATAGGGTCAGGCGATGGGAAAGATTGCGCCCTCGATCCTCGCGTGCGACTTCTCGGAACTGGCGGCGGAAGTCGACCGCGTTGCCGCGGAGGCCGATCTCCTGCACGTCGACGTCATGGACGGTCACTTCGTTCCGAACCTGTCGATCGGCGCACCGGTGGTGAAGTGCCTCCGCCCGCGGACCGACCTCTACCTGGACTGTCACCTGATGATCGACAATCCGGGTGATCTCCTCGATGATTTCGCTGCGGCCGGCGCCGACAGTTGCACGGTGCACGTGGAGCTCGGCGATCCGCGCCCGTTGTTCGACCGGATGCGCGCGCACGGCATGCGCGTCGGGTTGGTGCTCAATCCGGAGACGCCCTTCGATGCGGTCGTGTCCTATCTCGACGAGATCGACATCCTCCTGTTCATGAGCGTGCACCCTGGCTTCGGTGGCCAGGCGTTCCTGCCCGAGGTCCTCGACAAGGTTCGGGCGGCCCGGGAGATCGTCGACGAGCGGAAGTTGCCGGTCGAGCTCGAGATCGATGGTGGGATCAACCTCGAGACTGCACCACTCGCCGCCGCGGCGGGCGCCGACATCCTGGTGGCCGGGAGCGCCATCTTCGGCAAGCCCGACCCGGCCCAGGCAGCACGCGCGATCCGCGAGGCCGCGTGGGGCGCGGGATGACCTTCGCGGCGAAGGTGCTGACCGTCTCGGACGGCGTCGCCGCCGGCACGCGGGAGGACAAGTCCGGCGTCGCACTCGTCGCTCGACTCGAATCAGTCGGCGCGACCGTCGTCGACCATGCGGTGATCGCCGACGGGGTCGACCACGTCGCGCACGCGTTACGGAACCTGTCGCGCGGATTTGCGGGTCTGATCGTGACCACCGGTGGAACGGGCTTCGGCCCTCGTGACCTCACTCCCGAAGGTACCCGTGCGGTGATCGAGCGGGAGGCGCCGGGCCTGGTCGAGGCCGTCCGGCGAGCGAGTGACGAAGGCGGGCGCGGGTTCGGCATGCTGTCGCGCGCGGTGGCCGGAACGATCGGCGCGTGCCTGATCGTGAACACCCCGGGAAGCTCCGGTGGCGCGGTCGAGGCGATCGAGGTGATCCTGCCGGTCGTCCCCCACGCGCTGGATCTGCTGGCCGGTGGTCGTCCTCACTGATTTCGGTACGATTCGTCGGTGATCACGTATGAATGGCGGGGTGCCGTGGCCGATTTCGAACTCGATGCGCTGCACGCCGATGCCTTCGAGCATGCCCTACTGACCGATCCGTGGAACGAGCGTCTGGCTTCGCGCAGCGTCGGCTGGGTCACCGCGCGGGATGGGCGTGAGCTCGTCGGGTTCGTCAACGTCGTGGGGGACGGCGGTGTCCACGCGTTCCTGATCGACACGATGGTCGCGGCGGACACGCGGCGGACCGGGGTCGGGACTCGGCTGATTGATTTCGCCGTCGCCCAGGCGCGGGCCGGCGGGTGTGAGTGGCTCCACGCCGACTTCGACGCGCGGCACCGGGCCTTCTATGTGGATGCGTGCGGATTCCGGCCGACCGCAGCCGGTTTGATCAAGCTCAAGTGAAATAGAACACGTTTCATTTTTGATCGGAACCGTGATAAAGTGCGGTCACACAATTTCAAACAGAGTCCTCGGGGTATGGGTGCAAGTCCCGACCGGCGGTAACCGCACACGAGCTGTGCGGGAGCCCGCGAACTCGTGGCCACCAGCTACGAGCCGATGAGGTGAGATTCCTCAGCCGACGGTGAGAGTCCGGATGGGAGAGGACGTCGGAAGGCACTCGTCGCCGCGCGTGCCGTCGGCATACCCCGTGGGCAAACGAGGCCCGCAGATGACGACCACCGACGACGAGTTCATGGCCCAGGCGATTGCTGCGGCCGATGTCGCGCGGTTGCGGACCGCGCCGAACCCGTGGGTCGGATGCGTGTTGGTGCGCGATGGCGTGGTCCTCGCGACTGGGGCCTCCCAGCCACCGGGCGGCCGTCACGCCGAAGTCGAGGCGCTGGCCGGGGCCGGGGATGTCCGCGGTGCGACCGCGTACGTGACGCTCGAACCGTGCGCCCACCACGGGCGGACGCCGCCCTGCGCCGAGGCGCTCGTGGCCGCGGGCGTGTCCCGCGTCGTTGCCGGCATCGAGGATCCCGATTCGTCCGTCGCCGGAAAGGGTCACGAACGGCTGCGAGATGCGGGCATCGAGGTGCTCGTGGGCGTGGGGGCGGCGACGGTGTCGGAGCAGCTGGCTCCGTACCTCCATCAGCGCCGTACCGGGCGGGCGTTCTCGTTGATCAAGACCGCGATGAGCCTCGACGGTCGCACGTCGGCGGCCGACGGCTCCTCGCAATGGATCACCGGTCCTGCGGCCCGTGCGGATTCGCACCGGCTGCGAGCCGAATCTCAGGCGATCATCGTCGGGCCGGCGACCGCTCGCGCGGATCGGCCGAGCCTGACGGTGCGCGATGTGGCCGTGCCGCCGAATGGCCAACCGCTTCGGGTGTTGCTCGATGCGAAGGGCGCGGTCCCGGTCGAAGGGCCGTTGTTCGACACGAGCCTGGCGCCCACGTTGGTCTTCACGACGTCGGCCGCGCCCGGCGCGGCCCGCGCCGCCTGGGCCGGCGCCGGTGTCGAGGTGGAAATCGTGGCGCCCGGGATCTCGGGCCGGGGCGTGGATCTCCCGGCCGTGTTCCGCATCCTGGGCTCGGATCGAGGTGTGCTCCAGGCGATGGTCGAGGGTGGCGGGAAACTGCATGGCGCCCTCGTCGCGGAAGGCCTGGCCGATCGGATCATGACCTACGTTGCGCCGGTGATCCTCGGCGAGCAGGGACGTGCCGTCCTCGCGTATCCGGGGGCGAGCACGCTGGCCGATGCGCCGCGCTGGCACGTGTCCGATGTCCGACCGATCGGGGTCGACGTGCGGGTCACCTACGACCGCCTGGCGCGGTCGGAGGTGGCGGCCTGATGTTCACCGGCATCGTCGAAGAACTCGGGCGGGTGCGAACGATCACTCCCAACGACGGCGGGGCGAGGCTGGAGGTCGACGCCACCACCGTGACCACCGACGCCAAGCTCGGCGACTCGATCGCGGTGAACGGTTGCTGTCTCACCGTCGTCGAACTCGGTACCGGGTGGTGGGCCGCGGATGCGGTCACCGAAACCCTCGACCGTACGAGTCTCGGCGCCATGCGCGTGGGCGACCCGGTGAACCTCGAACGCCCGGTGCGAGTCGAGGATCGTCTGGGCGGTCACATCGTCCAAGGCCACGTCGATGGCATCGGTCACCTCGCCACCCGGGACCCGCTGCCCGACGGTTCGGTTCGTATGTGCTTCGCGCTCCCGGAATCACTCTTGCGCTACGTCGTGGAGAAGGGCTCGATCACGCTCGACGGCATCAGCCTCACCGTCGCCGCCTTCGACGATTCCGAGGGCACCCTCGACGTCGCCGTGATTCCCCACACGCTCAGTGTCACCACGCTCGGCCACAAGGGGCCGGGCGATCCCGTCAACGTCGAGGTCGACATCCTCGCCAAACACGTCGAGCGTCTGCTCGCCACCAGGGAGTAACCGATGTTCACCCACATCGAAAACGCGATCGCCGCGATCGGTCGCGGCGAGATCGTCATCGTCGTCGACGACGAAGACCGCGAGAACGAGGGCGACCTCATCATGGCGGCCGACAAGATCACGCCCGAGGCGATGAGCTTCTTCGTGCGCTACACGAGCGGGGTGATCTGCATGCCGATGATGGGGGAGCGCCTCGACGAACTGCAGTTGCCGCTGATGGTGAGCAACAACACCGAATCGCAGCGCACCGCGTTCACGGTGTCGGTCGATGCCATGGCCGATACGACGACCGGTATCTCCGCGGCCGACCGATCCACGACGATCAAGAAACTGATCGATCCGGCATCGAAGGCCACCGATTTCGCTCGGCCCGGTCACATCTTCCCACTGCGGTATCGCGAGGGCGGAGTGCTGAAGCGGGCCGGTCACACGGAGGCGGCCGTCGACCTCTCCCGCCTTGCGGGTTTGAGTGAATCGGGTGTGTTGGCCGAGGTCGTGAACGACGACGGCACGATGGCCCGGTTGCCCCAACTCGAAGCGTTCGCGGCCGAGCACGGCCTGCAGCTGATCACCATCGCGGACCTCATCCGCTACCGCCGTCACCGGGAGAAGCTGGTGCGGCGGGTCAGTGAAGCCCGGATCCCGACGCGCCACGGCGATTTCACCGCCTACGTCTTCGAGAGCCTGCTCGACGGGGTGGAGCACATGGCGTTCGTCTGCGGTGACGTCTCGGGGCACGAGAACGTGCTCGTCCGGGTCCACAGCGAATGCCTGACCGGTGACGTGTTCGGTTCGATGCGCTGCGACTGCGGCCTGCAACTCGATGGCGCGCTGGCCCAGATCGCGGCCGAAGGGCGCGGGGTCGTCGTGTACCTGCGCGGCCACGAAGGGCGCGGCATCGGCCTCGGACACAAGCTGCGGGCGTACACCCTCCAGGACCAGGGCCGGGACACCGTGGAAGCCAACGAGGAGCTGGGATTCCCGGCCGACTCGCGTGAGTACGGCATCGGCTCGCAGGTGCTCGTCGATCTCGGGATCACGACCATGCGCGTCATGACCAACAACCCGGCCAAGTACGGCGGACTCGAGGGCTTCGGCCTGGAGATCGTCGAGCGCGTGCCGCTCTCGATCGCGCCGAATTCCGAGAACATCGCGTACCTGCGCACGAAGCAACAGAAGATGGGCCACATCCTCGGTCTGGACGAGGCGGGGAGCGAGAGCGAGACCACCGCGTGATCTGCGGGCCACTCGAGTTCTCCACCGAACGGCTCGACGCGCACCAGGTCGGCGGGGAGGACCTCGAG
>JAENVU010000468.1 GCA_016650415.1 Acidimicrobiia bacterium | reverse complement strand
GGAGTTCCTCGGCTAGGCTCGTCGGCCCGGCCCCCGCGCGTCCGGAGGGCAGTAGCTCAATTGGAAGAGCTCCGGTCTCCAAAACCGGCGGTTGGGGGTTCGAGTCCCTCCTGCCCTGCTCCGAGAAGACCAGCCCGGGACCCAGTCCCAGGAAGGCCGATGCGGTGAATCAACAAAATCGACAGATGCGGCGAATGGCCGAGAAGACGGGCAGCGACAAGCCGCGCGCGCCCGAACGTCGGACGCCCACGCCGACCCAGACCCGCGATCGCACGAGCCCGAGCCAGTTCATCAGCGAAGTGCGGGGCGAGCTGCGCAAGGTCGCGTGGCCCGGTCGCTCCGAGGTCATCAACTCCACGATCGTCGTCCTCATCGCCGTGATCGTGATGACCTCGCTCATCTTCGGCTCCGACTACCTCTGGGCCAAATCCGTCCTCTTCCTCTACGACTGAGCCATGACTACAGACGATGTGACCACTGATCCGTTCGCGCCTGCGGACGCCGACCCCGTGACCGAACCTTCCTCCGACGGGGCTGAGACGGCGACGCCCGAAGCCGGCACTGGCGAGGTCGTCGAGGCCGTCGAGACCGAAGAGCCTGCGCCGATCGAGGACGAGGAGACCGTCGAGGTCACCGCCGCGGAGGAGATCACCCTCCCGGCTCACGGTGAGATCGAGGAAGTCACCGACGTCGACGACGAAGAAGATTTCGTCGCCGAGCAAAGCCCGTACGACCGGCCCGGCCGATGGTTCGTCGTCCACACCTATGCCGGGTACGAGAACAAGGTGAAGCAGAACCTCGCCAGCCGGGTCCGGTCGATGAACGTCGAGGAGCGGATCTTCGAGGTCGTCATCCCGATGGAAGACGTCATCGAGTTCAAGAACGGCCGCAAGGTCGTCGTGCAGAAGAAGGTCTGGCCCGGGTACCTGCTCATCCGTCTCGCGCTCGACGACGAGTCGTGGTACGTGGTGCGCAACACCCCGGGAGTCACGGGTTTCGTGGGCAGCGGCGCGAAGCCGACACCGCTGACGCGCCGTGAGGTCGAAGAGTGGCTGGGCAAGGGCGAGCAGGTCGAGGGCAACGCGCCGGAGAAGAAGGTGCGCCCACGGCTCGAATACGAAATGGGCGAGCAGGTCCGGGTCACGTCGGGTCCGTTCGCCGATTTCAACGGCGCGATCAGCGAGATCGACGTCGACCGCTCGAAACTCAAGGTGCTCGTCAACATCTTCGGCCGGGAAACCCCGGTCGAGCTCGAGTTCGGCCAAGTCGCCAAGCTCTAGCCAAACACGCGAGACTCGTCGGTCGGCCCTGAACGGTCGACAGGATTTCCAAAGTAACAACGCGACTTCCGAGCACCAGCGCACGGAGCCTGCGGAGTGCGCACCGCGGAGTGAACGGCCGCGGGATGCGGGCTTGGCCCACGATCATGTCAATCGAACAACGACGGGACGGCAAGCCATCCCGCAGTGAACGGAGCAATGAAGACGATGGCGAAGAAGAAGCTCGCCGCAGTGGTCAAGATCCAGATTCCGGCCGGTGGGGCAACCCCGGCGCCGCCCGTGGGTACCGCCCTCGGACCGCACGGGATCAACATCATGGACTTCTGCAAGGCGTACAACGCCGCGACCGAGAACCAGCGGGGCCAGATCATCCCGGCGGAGATCTCGATCTACGAGGACCGTTCGTTCACCTTCATCACGAAGACGCCGCCGACGCCGTTCTTGCTGCGTCAGGCGGCCGGGATCGAGAAGGGTTCGGGCACGACGCCGGTCGTCAAGGCGGGCAAGGTGACCAAGGCCCAGGTGCAGGCGATCGCCGAGCAGAAGATGCCGGACCTGAACGCGATCGACCTCGAGGGCGCGATGGCCCAGGTCGAGGGGACCGCCCGGTCGATGGGTCTCGACGTCGTCTGAGTTCGCAGTGTGTGATGCCCTCCTGATCGAAGACCTCGCGATCAGGGAACGGGAACGAACCGAGGGAGCTCGAAGGAGCGGATGCAATGAAGCACGGGAAGAAGTACACGGACGCGGGCAAGCGGTTCGACCAGGATCGGCTCTACGACCCGGTTGAGGCGCTGGAGCTGGTGAAGAACCTGGCTCCGGCGAAGTTCGACGAGACCGTCGAGGCGGCATTCCGGCTTGGTGTCGACCCCCGCAAGGCGGAGCAGATGCTTCGTGGCACCGTGTCCCTGCCCCAGGGCACCGGCAAGACCGTTCGGGTCGCCGTCTTCGCGCAGGGCGATGCCGCCCGGGCCGCGGAAGAGGCCGGAGCCGACATCGTCGGTGCCGAAGACCTGGTCAGCCGGGTCGAAGGTGGGTTCCTGGACTTCGACGTCGCGATTGCGACCCCCGACCTGATGGGTCAGGTCGGCAAGCTCGGTCGGTCGCTCGGACCACGTGGTCTGATGCCGAACCCGAAGACCGGCACGGTGACCCCGGATGTCGCCAAGGCGGTCTCGGAGTTCAAGGCCGGCAAGGTCGAGTACCGCACGGATCGCTACGGCAACGTGCACGTGCCCCTCGGCAAGGTGAGCTTCGATAAGGACGGACTGGTGGCCAACTACCAGGCCGTGCTCGACGAGATCATGCGCGCGAAGCCTGCATCGGCCAAGGGCCGGTACCTCAAGGGTGTCAGCGTGTCCTCGACGATGGGCCCGGGAGTCCGGGTCGATCCGAGCCGGACCAAGCTCGATGAGCCGGGGCCGGGCGCGAGCGTGTAGGTTCCTGCCCTTCCAAGATTTTCTGCCGCAGACCTTCGGCCGCCCTGCGGGGCAGTAATGGGCGTCGAGCCCACCGAACGAGGCGAAACCTGGCTGACCCCCTCGGGTCCGTTCGGTGTCGTCGGCGGCACCGTTTCCGAGTGAGAGGACGCCAGCCATATGGCCAGACCTGAGAAGGTGGCAGTCGTCGACGAGATCCGCGAGAAGCTCGCGGGTGCCGACGCCGCGGTGCTGACCGAATACCGCGGGCTCAAGGTGCACGAACTGGCCGCACTGCGGGGCGCGTTGCGTCCGGCGGGCGCGGAGTTCAAGATCTTCAAGAACACGCTGGCCCGGCGCGCGGCGGAGGAGGCCGGTCTCGGCGAACTCGTGCCCCTGCTGGAAGGCCCGACGGCGATCACCTTCGTCAAGGGCGATGCGGTGGTTGCCGCGAAGGCGTTGCGTGATTTCGGCAAGACGAACCAGGCGCTCATCGTCAAGGGTGGCCTGCTCGGAACCAAGGTGCTCGTCCCGAGCGACATCTCGGCACTCGCCGAGGTGGCGCCCCGTGAGGAGTTGCTCGCCCGGCTGGCCGGTGGCTTCCAGGCCCCGATGGTCAAGGCGGCGGGTCTCTTCCAGGCCTTCACCCGCAACATGGCCTACGGCCTCAAGGCGCTGATCGACCAAAGGATCGAAGGCGGCGAGGCGCTTCCGGCCGACGAGCCCGAAACGACACCGGCACCGGACGCCACCGCCGAGGCGCCGGCTGCGGCCCCCGCCGACGAGACCCCCGCCGACGAGACCCTGGCCGAGGCCCCGACCGAATCCGCACCCGAAACCCCCGACGACGCGGCGCCCGCTGCGTCCGACGACTGATCTCGAGCAGAGAAGAAACCAAGGAGCATCGAAATGGCGATGAGCACCGAAGAACTTCTGGACCACTTCAAGAACATGACCGTCCTGGAGCTCAATGATTTCCTGAAGGCCTTCGAAGAGGAGTTCGGCGTGACCGCCGCGGCTCCGGTGGCCGTGGCCGCGGCAGCCGCTCCGGCGGCCGGTGGCGGCGAGGCAGCCGAGGAGAAGGACGAGTTCGACGTCATCCTCACGGCGGCCGGCGACAAGAAGATCCAGGTCATCAAAGAGGTCCGTTCCCTCACCAGCCTCGGGCTGAAAGAGGCGAAGGAACTCGTCGACTCGGCCCCGAAGCCGGTGCTCGAGAAGGCCACGAAGGAAGACGCGGAGAAGGCAAAGGCCGCCCTCGAGGGTGCCGGCGCCACCGTCGAACTCAAGTAATCGCCCCCAGGGGTGACGGCCTGCGTAGTTTGTGCCAATCCTTGACCTTGCCGGGGTGGGTTTGTATCCTCCCCCGGTCCGAGGCGGCATCCCGATCTGGGGTGACCGCCTGGATTGGTGTGCGCTTGCAGGAGTGCGCGCCCGGGGTATAGCATCCCGGCAGCCGTGTTGATACGCCCGTACCACCCCTGGAATTCCCTGGTGCTGGTTCGCGCGCGCCCGCACACGTCCCTCAACT
>JAENVU010000467.1 GCA_016650415.1 Acidimicrobiia bacterium | reverse complement strand
TCCACGTCGCGGACCTCGTCGGCCTCGAGCACCGCAATGCCCCACGGCTTCTCAGTGTGACCGCGGGCATTGTCACCGCCGTGGCGGTCTACTGGATCGGGGTCCAGATCATGGACCGCGGCCGAGCGCGGCTCGCGGGCGGCCTGGCGGCGATCAGCGGGGTGCTGCTCTGGACCACCGGGCCCCTCACCGGTGACGGTCCCGCGGCCGCGCTCATCACGACGGCGGTCGGGCTGGCCGTGTCGTATCGCGGCGCGCCGAGCCGAGCCAAAGCCGTTGGCTTCATGACCTTGGCGGGACTCGCGGTGGCGACCAAGAGTCTGGTCGTCGCACCGGCACTCCTGATCGGTTGGATCCTGATCGCGATGCGGCGCCGGTGGCTCGACACGGTGCTGATTCCTGTGGGTGCGCTGGTCATCGTGGTCGCGCTCTCGATTCCCTGGGGGATGCAACACGTCATCGACGATTACCTCCGCTACCACCTCGACAAGACCGCGAACCGCAAGCCCTTCTCCAACCTGAACCGGCTCGTCCGCGCGTTCGTCGAGCGGGACACGGTGCTCGTCTCCCTCGGCATCCTCGGCGCGGGCGTCGCCGGCTGGAGTGGGATTCGACACCGAACGAACCGTTCGGGTCCGCCATCCCTACCCCGTCGTGCCGACATCCGATTCGTCTGGTGGTGGGCCGGCATCGCGCTGGTGGTGCTCCTCGCGCAGGATCCGATGTTCCGGAACCATCTGAGCGCACTGGTCGCCCCGTTCGTGCTGCTCGCGGCCCGGTACCGGCCGCCGTGGCGCGTCGGCGCGATTGCGCTCCTGGCGATCCCGCTGCAGTTCTCCACTCTCCGGCCGTTGCTGACCCCGCACGACTACCGCCGGCCGGCCGCCACCGTGATCGACGCAATCGGCACGCTGCCCCCGAATGCCTGGGCGCTCTCCGACAATCCGGGCCTGGTCTGGCGCGCGGGCCGAGGGACGGACCCGTTCTTCGTGGACCCGTCCGTCCTGCGCATCGAGAGCACGGTGAAGTCGATCCGGATCACCGAAGGTCGCATCCTGAAGGCCGCTCGGAGGTCACGGGTGTGCGCCGTGATCGTGACCGCCCCCGAACGATTCGGCCGGTACCCCGACCTCCCCGACCGCCTGGAGCGACTCGGCTACGAGCGCACCATCGACCTCGGCGGACGCCTCGGCCTCTACCGTCGCCCGGCGTGCCACCCATGAGCCGCGCCCGTCGAGATTCGATCGTCGTCGGCGTCATCGCCCTCGTGGTGCGGATCCCCGCGTTCTTCGCACCCCAGCCGCTCGGATTCGACGACGGCCAGTTCGCCGCGTCGGTCCTCGCGATGCGCAACGGCGGGTTGCCCTTCACGCAGGTCTTCTCGTCGCAAGGTCCGCTGTTTCTCCCCATTGTGTGGCTCGGAGATCTCCTCACCTTCCGCACGATCGACTCACCACGGGCGGCATCGGTGATCGCCGGCGTCGCGCTGGCCGTCTTGGCACTCCATATCGGGCGCCGACTCACCACCCCCGGCGCCGCCCAGTTCGGCGCGGTACTGGTCGCCCTCAGCGGGTCGGTGCTCTGGACCACCGGACCGCTGACGTCCGACGGCATCGGGGAGGCGCTGACCGCAGCCACGGTGCTGAGCGCGCTCGTCTACTGGACCCGCCCGAGCACCCGCCGGGCCATTGCCATCGGGATCCTCGCCGGAGCCGCGCTCGCGGTGAAGAGCCTGCTCGTGATTCCGGGCCTCGCGGCCGCCGGATTCTGGATCCTGCTGCGTCGGCGCGGACGCGACCTGGCGATCATTCCGCTCGTCGGCGTGGCCACGCTGCTCGCGGCGTCGGTGCCATGGGGGCTCGGCCGGGTCTACGACCAGTACGTCCGCTACCACACGGACGCCGTCGCCGATCGTCCGATCGCGGCGAATGCCTCGAAGCTCGCCCGCACGCTGTTCGAACGTGACGCTCCACTCGTCGTGGCGACGCTCATCGTCGCACTCGCGGTCGGTGCGGCGTGGTTCGCTCGCCGGCGCTCCCCCAACCCGGCGGCGTCCGACCCCGCTGACCCGCAGGCGAATCCGGCCTCTGCACCGGCGTTCCCCGTCGCGGTGTGGTTGGTCGCGACCATCGGCGTGGTCCTGACCGAGTCGCCCATGTGGCGCAACCACGTGGCCCACGTCGCCGTGCCGCTGGCCATTCTCGTCGCCGTGGGCGCGGGCGCGACCAAGCGCTTGGTGCCGGTGGCGGCGGCGTGCGCGATCCTCATTG
>JAENVU010000466.1 GCA_016650415.1 Acidimicrobiia bacterium | reverse complement strand
ACCTTGTCGGCGCGGTCGAGCACGTAGGGGATCCAGCCGATCTGGCCCTCCGAATAGGCCAGCTGCAGATTCGGGATGCGTTCGAGCACCCCCGACATCAAGTAGTCGGTGAGTGACATCGCCGCGTTCATCGACGTCAGCGTCGAACTCACCGCCGGTGGTGCATCGGCGGAGGTCGACGGCATCTTCGAACTCGAACCGATGTGCATCGAGACGACGGTCTCGGTCTCGGCACACGCCTCGAAGAAGGGATCCCAGTACCCGTCGGGGTCATGGATCGACGGCAAGCCGAGAAACGGCGGAATCTCCGAGAAGGCCACGGCATGCGCGCCGCGTGCCGCGTTGCGACGGACTTCGGCCGCGGCGAGATTCGCGTCCCACAGCTGGATGATCGGCAGCGGGATCAGGCGGCCACCGGACCCGGCGCACCACTCGTCGAACTGCCAGTCGTTGTACGCCTTCACGCACAGATCGGCGAGCACCTTGTCCTCGCGTTCGAGGAACGTCTGACCACAGAATCGCGGGAAGGTCGGAAACGACAGCGACGCCTCGACCCAGTTGATGTCCATGTCCTCGAGGCGCGCCTCGGGCTGCCAGCAACCGGGCCGCATGTCCTCCATGGTGATCGGCGTGACCGTCACCTCTTCGCGGGGTATGCCCGCCGCGGCCATGACCCGCGTCAACGGGTACTTGAGGTCTTCGATGTCCCACCAGTCACACCACGTGCCGTCCTCACCGGCATCGGATTCGCGATAGGCGAACACCCCGCCGACGAAGGTCATCTCCGCGACCTTGCGGCGATGCATCGTGGGCCCGAGTTCGCGGTACTTCTCGGGGAGCCGATCCGACCAGACCGTCGGTGGCTCCATGACGTGATCGTCGACCGAGATGATCTTCGGGAACTCTTCCGGGGTGAAGTCCATGGCCGCAGGCTACATCTGACGATCCGTCAGGTTTCGGTGTCACGCCCATCCCACCGGGCATTTCCCACCGGTCGCCGCAGACCGTAGCGTGCGGACCGTCAACGGCGTGACGAGCTTTGGAGGGCGACCGCGTGCACATCGGGACGATCAGTGAGGTCTGGCGCTACCCGGTGAAATCGATGGGTGGCGAAACCCTCGACACCGTCATGATCGGCACCGGCGGCATCGCCAACGATCGGGGCTGGGCCGTGCAGGAGACCGAGACGGGCAAGGTCGCGAGCGCCAAGCTCCCCCGCCCCTACCGCGCCCTGCTCGATCTCGCCGCGAGCGCGGCGGGCGACGACGCAGACGCGGTCGTCTCCATCGCGTCGGCCGACGGCACCACGATCCGATCCACCGATCCCGATCATGCGGCCGGATTGTCCGACATCCTCGGCCGCGCCGTCACACTGGCCCGGGCCGACGTCATCGACGAGGTCGACGCCCAGTACGAGTCCGAGTGGCCCGACATGGACGGGCTCGTGATCTCGAACCTGACGCTCGACCTGCCCGTCGCGATGAGCACGGAGAAGAGTTCCTTCGTCGACCTCGCGGCGTTGCATCTGGTGTCGACCGCATCGCTCGCCGCGCTCGCCGCACTGGTCCCGGAGTCGAGCGTCGACGTCCGGCGCTTTCGGCCCAACTTCGTCGTCGACACCGGAACCGTCGAGGGCTTCGTCGACACCGACTGGGTCGGTCGGGAACTCGCGATCGGCGACGACGTCGTCATCCGCATCAGCGACAACGCGACCCGCTGTGTCATGACCACCCTCGCCCAAGGCGAACTCGAACGCGATCGAGGGGTGCTCCAAGCGTTGGCGACCAACAACCAGCAAGAGTTCGGCGGCCTGGGCACCTCGGCCTGTCTCGGCGTCTACGCCGAAGTCGTCACGCCCGGCTCGGTCCGCCGCGGCGATGGAGTGCGAGCGGTCGGCTGATCAGCCCGACCAGGCCTCCAACAGCGCCGCGGTCGTGGTGAGTGTCGCGACCAGGGCCAAGGTGTTAGCGATCACGGCCGCCGCATACTCGGCCGGAACCCCGGCCACCGCGTCGGTCGGCATCACGAACTGATATCCCCGGTTCACCGCATCGAACGCAAAGTT
>JAENVU010000465.1 GCA_016650415.1 Acidimicrobiia bacterium | reverse complement strand
GGCGGCCAGCAGGTTGGCAATTGCGTCGCCGACCATGACCCAGCGACCACCACCGGCATGGAGTGGCCCGGTCGGGTTCGCCGACACGAACTCGAGATTGATGCGCTGCCCCGACGCGGCATCGCCGTGGCCGAACCGGCGTCCGCTCGTGACCGCGGCGCGCAGCACGTCGTGCAGCCAGGTCGGAGCCAGAAAGAAGTTGATGAAACCCGGGCCCGCGATCTCGAGCCGTTCCACGTGCGGAGGCATCGCGGTCTCGAGCGCGGCCACAATCCGCGCCGCGACCTCTCGGGGCGACGCGCCGACCGTCTTGGCCAGCACCAACGCACTGTTGGTCTGCCAGTCACCGTGGTCCCGGTTCTTGGCCGGTACCACCTCGGTGCCTCCGGAAGGCACCGGAAGGTCGGCCCGCTCGAGAGCGGCGTCGAGCGCAGATGCAAGATCGTCGGCAATCACGGGTCACAGGGAGGGTCGGCAGCGGGGCGGGTCAGCATCGCACACGCCTCACGCGAACCCGACGGGATAGCGCACCAACAATCGGAGCAATCAGCAGACCGATGACGCGAGCACCGCGCGTGGCGGATAATCTGGACAAGCTGCCGGTCCGGGGACAGAACGGTCCGACACTGATCACGTAGGGGCGGCGGAGCGTGGCACGACAGCGCCGATGGGGCCGAATGGGAGGAAGTTCGTGGCACGACAGGGTGGTCTTGGGCGCGGACTCGCCGCGTTATTGCCCGCCGACGCCGACCCCCTCCCCGCGGAGCACCTCTTCATCCCCATGGCCGGCGGACCGGCCGTGAACGACGTGGGCGGCGAGTTGGTGGAGGGGCTGAGCGGTACCCAGAGTGGGCTCTCCATCATCTACCACGCCCTCGACACGCTGGTGGCCGAACACGATCTGGTCGACGCCGCGGTGATCATCGACGAAGCCGGGCTCGGTCGGCAGGTGTTCCGAGCCGGCCGCAAGCCGCTCGACGATCCCGGTGGCGAGGCACTCCTCGACGCCGCGCCCGGGCTCTACACCGAACCCGCGCTCGACCCCGCCGCGGTCGACGGCGCGCTCGTCGTCAGCCTCTGCATCGTCGCGCTGCGGATGGAGGTCCTCCGCTACGACTCGTGGCACGACCCGCTGACGGGGTTGTTCGACCGGCGGACGTTCGATCGATTGCTCGAAATGTCGACCGCACGCAGCGTTCGGTACCGCTGGCCCTTCACGCTCGTGCTCATCGACCTCGACGACCTCAAACAGATCAACGACACCGACGGCCATCAGGCCGGCGACGCGGCGTTGCGGGCCCTCGGCGAACGATTCCGCCGGGTCCTGCGGTTCGGTGACAACGCGGCGCGCATCGGTGGCGACGAGTTCGCCCTGATCCTGCCGAGCACCGATCCCGACGACGTGCCGCCACTGCTCGAGCGGATCGGCGCGGCCCGGGTGGGCGAGCGGGGCTGCCCGCCGTTCTCCTACGGCGTGGCGCAATGCCCCACCGAAGCCGAAAGCTCCGAAGCCCTCGTCGCGCTGGCCGATCAGCGGCTCTACGAGGCCAAAGCGGCCCGTCACGGAGGACGCTGACGTGGAACCCTCACAGCTCGACGACCTCGAACTCGAACTCCGCAAGCTCCCGGGCGTGCGCGCCGCCGGGTTCAGCGAGCGCGACGACATGCTGCTGGTGCAGGTGCAGGTCTCCGGTGATCAACCCCCGGCCTCGCTCCCCCAGCAGGCCGCCCGGATCGCGTACCGGCACGCCGACAAGCCCGTTGCCCTCGAGATCGTGCGTTGGCGAACGGTGGAGGTGCCGGCGCAGATTCCCGAGCCCACCGCGACCGTTCCGACCCCTGCCGAGACCGAGTCGCCGGTCGCAACGCCTCCGCCGGCCAACGTGACGCCGGTGGACACATCGGCTGACGAATCGGCGGACGCATCAGCGGAGAACGCCGGGGCCGCGGTGGTGGATGACCATCCGAGTGACTCCGCGCCGCGAGCTCGAGTCCGGCTGCTCGCCGTGCTCACCTTCCCCGACACCGACGAGCTCGAAGTACACCTCACATTCGGCGGCCGGCGCATCATCGGCCGATCGGCCGCCAGTGCCGGGATTGCCGGCGCCGCGAACGCGACCCTCGAAGGGCTGCGGTCGTTCGCGGCCGATCTGACCACCGCGATCGATTGGACCAACGAACTCGCCGATCACGACACCGACGGCGTTTCCGTGGTTGCGGTCTCGGTCCATGCCGGTGCGGACACCCGCCTGGGCATTGCCGCGGGCGGGAGCCGCATCGAGGCCGCAGCTCGCGCGACCCTCCACGCGCTGAACCGCTCACTCGAGGAGCACCTCGGAACCGACGAACCCGCCTGAGCTCCGCGTGGACCTTCGCTCACAGCGGACGGCCACGAGCTTGGTAGTGTCGCCCGCCTTCCCGCCCTCGTAGCTCAGGGGATAGAGCATCGGCCTCCGGAGCCGTGTGCGCAGGTTCGAATCCTGCCGAGGGCACCAAGGAAACACAAGCGCGTCAAGGCGAAACAGCAGGTCACGGATGCGGAGCGTAGTGCGGCCCCACACGGCCGTGTACGGCTCCGTGCCGCTGTACGCGGGACAGGCGCGGGACCAAGCTCGCACCAGTTTGCGATCCACTTGGCCGGCCCGAAGCAGGCGGTGTTCCGACCAGCTCACACCCGGGATACGTGTCCCGGGTGACCACGCTGCGGCGACCCAGCGGTAGGTGCGAAGGGTGTCACCCTCGATGCCGATCTCGTCGGCGAAGAGGTCGAGGCGCTCGTGCGATCCCGTCCGCTGACCGTTGTCGGATACGGGTTCGACTTCGAGAGCAAGATCACCGAGCGCCCAGCGGGTCTCCGAGTCGGTAGCGACCAGAACTCGGCCCTTGTCGACCCGCGCAGAGCTTGCGACACATCGGAGGCTCTGTTGCATGAGCGCAAGGTCGCGTCGGCCGGTGAGGGTGGCGGGATGAGGCCGCGCGGTTCACGTCCGGCCCCCGTAGTTCCCATCTCAGCATTCAAGGGCTTTCGGTTCCCACCGGAGATCATCGTCCTCGCCGTGCGCTGGTAGCTGCGGTACGGGCTCTCCTATCGCGATGTCGAGGAACTGTTGGCCGAGCGTGGGATCGAGGTCGACCACATCACGATCTACCGGTGGATCCAACGTGTCACGCCACTGCTCGCGG
>JAENVU010000464.1 GCA_016650415.1 Acidimicrobiia bacterium | reverse complement strand
CCGGATTCACCGGCGGCCGGTACCATCGGCCCGGTGACGGCGTACCACCGGTTGAGCTCGCTCGACGCATCCTTTCTGCACTTGGAGTCGATCGAGACGCCGATGCACGTCGGCACCCTCGCCACCTTCGACGGCGCGTCGTTCTTCGACGGCTCCGGTCGATTCCGCCTGGCCGATGTTCGGGCGCTCGTGGCATCCCGGCTGCACCGCATCCCCCGGTTCCGTCAGCGGCTGATGTCGGTGCCGATGGAACAAGGTCGGCCGATCTGGGTCGACGACGACCGCTTCGACATTTCCTTCCACGTGCGGTTGACCGCGTTGGCGCGTCCGGGCTCCTGGACGCAGCTGTTGGAGCTCACCGCCCGGGTCGAAGCCCAGCTGCTCGACCGATCGCGACCGCTCTGGGAGCTGTGGTTCGTCGAGGGACTCGACGACGGTTCGGTCGGCCTCATCCAGAAGACGCACCACGCGCTGATCGACGGTGTCTCCGGTGTCGACGTCGCGACCGTGCTGCTCGACATCTCGCCCGATCCGGCCATGGAGCCGGTGCCGCCCTGGTCGCCCGAACCGGCACCGTCGAGTGCGCGCCTCCTTGCCGACACGCTGGTGGAGCGGACCACGGAACCGTCCGAAGTCGCTCGCACATTGCGAGGACTCGCCCGGGCGCCGCAGCGGGCGGCGGAGAAGACGAGCCGGGTCGGACACGGCGTCCGCAGCCTGTTCGACCGCTCACCGATCGCGCCCCGGACGTCGTTCAACGTCGGCGTCGGCCGCCGCCGACGGTTTGTCGGGGTGGCGCTTCCGCTCCCCGATGTCCAAGCGATTCGAACCGCGAGTGGCGGCACGGTCAACGATGTCGTCCTCGCGATCGTCGCCGGTGCCGCGCGACGGCGCATCATCGATCGTGGTGAGGAGCTTCCCGACCATCTGCGCGTGCTGTGTCCCGTGTCGGTGCGCGAGCGAGGCTCCGATATCGAACTCGGCAACCAGGTTTCGGCGTTGTTCGTCGATCTGCCGCTGGCCGAGCCCGACCCGCACGCGCGATTGCGCGCCATCACCTCGTGCACGCGCGACCTCAAGCAGCGTGAACAGGCAGTCGGGGCAGCGTTCCTGCTCGACCTCACCCACTTCGCGGCGCCGACGTTGTTGGGGTTGGCCGCCCGGGCAGTGCACCGCCAACCGTTCGTGAACCTCGTCGTCACCAACGTTCCGGGCCCGCCGTTTCCGCTGTACTGCCTCGGGGCCCGCATGCGGGCGGCCTATCCACTGGTGCCCCTCACCCACAATCTCAGTCTCGGCATCGCGATCTTGTCGTATTGCGACACGTTGCACTTCGGCCTGTATGCCGATGCGGATGCCAACCCCGACCTCGATGCGCTCGGCGACGATCTCCGGGCGGCTGTCGTCGAACTCCGGCATGCTGACCAGCCCGCCGATGTAGCCGAAGGAGCCGTGGGATGACCGAGCTGTGGCAACGCGATGCGTGGGAACTCGCCGACGGTGTGCGAAGCGGCGAGATCTCCTCGACCGCGGTCCTCGACGAGTCGTTGGCGCGGATCGCAGCTCGCAACGACGCACTCAACGCGGTGTGCTACCTCGACGAGGACGGTGCGCGCCGCCGCGCCGCCGAGATCGATGCCGCGGTGGCGCGCGGCGAGGACCCGGGTGCGTTCGCGGGGGTGCCGCTCGGGGTCAAGGAACTGGCCCAGGCGAAGGGGTTCCCCGACACTCACGCGTCGGTCGTCTACCGCGACGAGATTGCTCCCGACGATTGTCCGGAGGTCGCAGGGCTCCGGGCGGCCGGTGCGGTCGTCACGGGACTCACCACCGCGCCCGAGTTCGGGATTCCGAGCTACACCGCGAGTCCGCTCCACGGTGTGACGCGCAACCCGTGGAATCTGGAGTGCACCCCCGGCGGATCCTCGGGCGGATCCGCGGCCGCGGTCTCGGCGGGCCTCCTCCCGCTGTGCACCGGGAGCGATGGCGGCGGATCGATCCGGATCCCGTCCGCGTACACCGGGTTGCCGGGCATGAAGCCGACCTTCGGCCGCATTGCGCACGGCGGAATGCACGACCCGTTCGACACGGGCCTGACGTCGGTGAGCGGGCCGATGGTGCGATCGGTGCGCGATGCCGCGCGGTATCTCGACGCAACGAGTGGCCCGCACGTGGCCGATCCCACCTCGCTGCCGAAGCCGGCACCGTACGAACCGATCGTGGCCGACCTGGAT
>JAENVU010000463.1 GCA_016650415.1 Acidimicrobiia bacterium | reverse complement strand
GCGCGACCTCGCGGGCGCCTTCCAGGTCGAGTCGTACCAGGCCCTCCCCGCCGGTACCGACCCGAAGGCCGCCGGTTGGAAAGCCGGAACCGGGCTGTTCTTCGGTAAGGGCAAGACGATCAACTCGTACGACTACGACACCAACACGGTCGGCGCCACGATCACGATTCCCGGCATCGACGCCGGCGTCGGCGGCATGACCTTCTCGGCCGACGGTGCCCACCTGTACGCAACCACGTTCGTGGCGGGCGTGAGCCCGGCGCCGAACAGCGTGAAGCTGTACCGGATCAGCACGGCGACCTGGACCGTGGAACCCGCGTGGACCTTCGATCTCACACCCTTCGGTGTCCTCGACCCGCGCGCCATCGAGACGGTCGGCGACCAGATCTACGTCTCCGATGGCGGCACTCGCCCCGCCGGCGACCCGCTGCGCCGGGCCGTGTTCGTCTTCGACGTGGCCGACCTCTCGGTCCAGCCCACCGCCGCGTTCAGTGCGGCGCCGACCTCCGGCTCGTTCCCACTGCCGGTGCAGTTCACCGACCAGAGTGCCGGTGGCCCGACCAGCTGGGCGTGGGACTTCGGCGACGGATCGACCTCGAACCTCGCGAGTCCCTCACACACGTATTCGACCGCGGGCACCTTCACCGTGAGCCTCACGGTCTCGAACACGGTCGGGAACGACACGTCGACCAAGACCGACCTGGTCACCGTCGCCGCCCATACTCCGATCGCCTCCTTCACTGCGACGCCGACGGCGGGCACTGCTCCTGTCAACGTCGCCTTCACCGACACCAGCGTCAACGCACCGACGAGTTGGGCGTGGGACTTCGGGGACGGCACCACGTCGACCGAGCAGAACCCGTCGCACGTTTACACCACGGCCGGGAGCTACGCGGTCTCGCTGACCGCGACCAACAGCGGTGGTTCGAACACCCGCGTGCGCTCGGACCTCGTCCACGTCTCGACTGCGCCGGTGACCGTGACCGCCACGGCCGACACCTATGTGCGCTCGGACTCGAGCAACTCGAACTTCGGCACCCAGACCACGATCCAGGGTCGCCGACAGGGCAACACCACCTATCAGCCCTACGTCCGCTTCACGGTGCCCGCCCTCCCGGCGACGCCCGCGAGCGCGACGCTGCGCCTCTACGTGACCGACGCCAGCACCGCCACCGGCGGCCTGTACGCGACCTCCAACGCCACGTGGTCCGAAACGTCGACCACGTGGAACAACCGCCCGTCCACGAGCGGTGCCCAGATCGCAGCCAGCAAGGCCGCGGCGCTCGGCCAGTGGGTCGAGTTCGACGTCTCCACCCAGGTGGCGGCGGCCGGCAACTACGGCTTCACCCTCACGAACGGGAACTCCGACACCGTGGCGTTCTCCAGTCGTGAGGGCGCCAACGCGCCGCAACTGGTTCTCACGTTCCCGAACCTGGCGCCGTCGTCGGGCCTGCCCAACCCATCGCACATAGGGCTTCGCCTGAACCACCAGTTCACGACCTCGCCCTTCGCGGGGACGGCGACCTCCGCCACCGGTGGTGGCGGCACGGCCTACGTCGCCGGTGACAACGCGGTGTGGCTCGTCGACGGGACCAAGCTCTACGAGACCGACGCCGCGACCAACGCGCTCCGCCGGGTCGTTCCGACCGCCGACTTCACCAACGCCCTGCCCGTGGGCGGGGCCGGTGCTCCGGCCGGGACCACCCGCAGCGACTCGCTCGCCGCGGTGACCTACGACCGGACCGCAGACGTGCTCTACGTCTTCTCCCGCAACTGCTGCACGGCCACCGGGCTGGACCCGAGCGTCTTCCGCATGGTCCGTGGGGGCAACGGTGCCTTCCAAGTCGAGTCGTATCAGGCACTCCCCGCGGGGACCGACCCCGTCGCGGGCGCCGTGCGTCCCGGCGTCGGGCTGTACTTCGGCAAGGGCCAGACGATCTACCCGTACGACTACGCGACGAACACCATCGGTACGTCGATCGTCATCCCGGGCGTCGACACAGCCCTCAGTGGGATGGACTTCAGCGCCGACGGCCAGGACCTGTTGGCCACGACGCACCTGAATGTCCTCTACCGGATCAGCACCGCGACCTGGACCCAAGTGCCCGGGTGGGCCTTCGATCTCACCGGCTACGGCTTCGTGGATCCCCGTGGCGTCTCGATCGTCGGCGACCAGCTCTTCGTCGCCGACGGTGGTCTCCGGCCGGTGGGCGACCCGCTGCGCTACGCGGTGTTCGTGTTCGACTTCGTCGACGGCACCGGCGCCCCCGTCGCAGGCTTCACGGTGACACCGACCTCCGGGACCGCTCCCGTGGCGGCCACGTTCATCGACCGCAGTACCGGGGTTCCGACCTCGTGGATCTGGAACTTCGGTGACGGGGCCACGTCCACCGACGCCCGACCGACCCACACCTACAGCTTCGCCGGTCTGTACACCGTGACGCTGACCGTCACGAACGACCAAGGAACGGCCAGCGTCACCCAGGCCGACCTGATCAACGTCGCCGTCAACCCGCCGCTGCTCAACGCGAAGTTCGCGTCCACCACCCCGACCGGTGGTGCGCCGCTCGCGATCGACTTCACCGACAAGAGCGTCGGTGGCGTCACCGGCTGGGCATGGGACTTCGGTGACGGCACCACGTCCACCGAGCAGAGCCCGTCGCACGTCTACACGACCAACGGCAAGTACACGGTGAAGCTCACGGTGACGAGCCCCAGCGGTACCAACACCCGCATCCGCACCGACTACGTGAACGTGGCGGTCCTGCCGACCACCTTCACACCGGTCGCCGACACCTACGTGCGGTCCAACTCGGCGAACTCCAACTACGGGACGGCCGCGGATCTCCAGGGCTACCGGACCACCGGCCGGAACCGCGCCACCTACCTTCCGTACCTGCGGTTCTCGGTGGGCTCGTTGCCGGCGACCCCCGTCTCGGCCACGCTCCGGCTGTTCGTGACCGACCCGAGCGCGACCAGCGGCACGCTGTACCGCACCTCGACCACGAACTGGAGCGAGACCGGCACCACCTACAACAACCGGCCGGGAACCACCGGCAACTCGATCGGCAACAGCCGCAACGCCGCGGCCGGCCAGTGGGTCGAGTTCGACGTGACCTCAACGGTCATCGGTGCGGGCCAGTACGGATTCACCCTCACCAAGGGGAGCAGCGACCTCGTGGCGTTCTCGAGCCGGGAGGGTGCGAACGCACCTCAGCTCGTCGTCTCGTACGGGGCCGCTACCGCGGGCTCACTGCCGATGCCGGCATCGCCCGGTCTGGCCCGGAGTCGCTTCTACACGACGTCGACCTTCTCGGGCACCAACCCGGCGATCCGGGCGTTCGACCTCGAGGGGTCGGCCTACGTGCCGCAGGACGACGCACTGTGGTTGTCCGACGACAACGGCGACCGGGTGTTCGAGGTGGATGCCACCGCGAGCACCGTGCGCCGGGCGCTTCAGCGGAGCGAGTTCTCGAACGCCCTCCCGCCGGGCGGCGTGGGAAGCCCCGCCGGCCCGACCCGGTCGGACGACTTCGAGTCGCTCGCCTATGACGCCACCAACGACGCGCTCTACGAGCTGTCGGGCAACTGCTGCTCGAGCACCCCGGGCACGTCGCAGCCGCCGTACGACCCGGCGATCTACCGCCTGAAGCGGGACGCGGCCGGACGGTTCCAGGTCGAGTCGTACCAGGCGCTTCCCGAAGGGACCGACCCGACGGGCGCCGGATGGCGTCCGGGTGTGGGCCTGTTCTTCGCCCACGGCGGATTCGTCACCCCGTACGACTACGCGACCAACACGCTTGGCACGCCGATCACGGTCGGGGGTTCCGTCCCCGGTGGCATCACGGGTATGACGTACTCGCCGGACGGCAAGTACATCATCGCCGTGACCACCACCCAGCGGTTGATCCTCATCGACGCGGCCACCAACACGCTGGTCCCTGGGTGGAACATCGACCTCCGCCCGTTCGGGATCCTCGACTCCCGTGCGGTCGAGTACATCGACGGTCAGCTCTTCGTCTCGGACGGCTACGACTTCCGGGCGCCGGACGACCCGATGAAGTACGCGGTCTTCGTGTTCGACATCGTCAACGGACCGCCGAACGCGGCGTTCACGGCGACGCATACGAGCGGGGGCGCACCCTTACCGGTGCAGTTCACCGACACGACGTTCGGCTCGGTCACGAGCCGCGTGTGGAACTTCGGTGATGGCAGCCCGACATCGACGGCAGCCAACCCCTCGCACACCTACAGCGCCTTGGGTCAATACACGGCGTCGTTGACGGTGACCAACGCGAACGGGTCCAACACGGTGACGCAGGTCATCAACGTGATCGTTCCCCCGGTTACCGTGACCGCGGCCGCGGATACCTATGCCCGGTCGAGTTCGGCGAACTCGAACTACGGCACCCAGAGCACCATCCAGGCCGGTCAGACGAGCGGCTTCAATGGTGGGACCTACCAACCGTTCTTCCGCTTCTCGGTCGGTGCGCTGCCGGCCGTGCCGGTCTCCGCCCAGGTGCGCTTGTACGTGACCGATCCGAGCCCGACGACCGGTTCGTTGTTCCAGACCGCGAACGCGACTTGGACCGAGAACGGCCTCACCTGGAACAACCGTCCGGCCACCATGGGATCCGCGATCGGTACGAGTCAGGCCGCGACGCTCGGCAAGTGGGTCGTGTTCGACGTCACGCCGTTGGTGACCGCAAGTGGTCAATACAGCTTCACGCTGACCGGGGCGGGAAGCGACCTCGTAGCGTTCTCCAGCCGCCAGGGCGCCAACGCTCCGCAACTGGTGATCAACTTCGCCTGATTCGAGCGCGCGTCGGAGTGGGTCCCGGCCGAGGCGGCCGGGACCCACTCGCGCGTACGCTGGCCCGATGGCCCGTGCGACGTTCCCCATCACCGGCGATCCCGATGCCGATGCATTGCTCGTCGACGACCCCCTGGCGCTCGTCATCGGCATGCTCCTCGATCAGCAAGTACCGATGGAGTGGGCCTTCCGCGGACCCGCGCGCCTG
>JAENVU010000462.1 GCA_016650415.1 Acidimicrobiia bacterium | reverse complement strand
GTCGACGACCCGGCGCCGTACGCCGACTTCCACCGTCTCACCCGACACGAGCGAGGTCACGAAGTGGGAGGTGCCGTCGGTGTGGTACTCGCTCCCGCCGAGGAAGGTGACCTTCCCCGAGGCAAGGAAACGGCGATGCAGGATGTCGTCGTAGTAGGTCTGGATCTCGGACTGTCGGGCCCGCTCCTGGAGGCCCGCCTCCGGGCCGCGCTCCTGTACCGCGCCGGTGCCGAGCACCGTCGACGCGACGCCGTAGAACACCGACGCCTGATGGAGTTGGACGAACGGGTACGCGTCCTGCCAGTGCCCGCTGGCCGTATGACGACGGTCGACGAGCGTGACGTGCACGTCGGCGTGATCGATCAAGGCGTCGGTGAACGCCATCCCCATCGCGCCCGCGCCCACGACGAGATAGTCGGTCTGCGACGACTTCATCACCATGGTGAGCGGCCTCCAGGTACCGACGCCCGTCGGGCACCGGATACTAGGAGGCGGTCCTCCACCGGGCCCGGCAGCCTGACCGGAGCCGGACGGTTCCCACTACCGCGTAGCCTGCCGAGCCGCCGGTCCGGAAGAGGGGCGTAGTACGTGATGGTGAGTACCGATCCGATCAAGGTCTACGACGACGTGCTCGTGCCGCGGCTGCTCGAACCGTGGGTGGCTGCGCTGCTCGATCGGCTCGCGCTCGCCCGCAACGAGGCGTTGATCGACGTCGCCACCGGCCCCGGAACTGTCACCCGGGCTGCCGCCGAGCGTGTCGGCCCCGGCGGCGCCGTGACGGGCTGCGACGTCAGCGCGGAGATGCTTGCGGTCGCGGCCGACAAGCCGCTGCCCGCGGGTTCGGCCGCGATCGAATACGAGGTCTGTTCGGCCGAGACCCTCACCGCCGCGGACCGGAGCTTCGATGTGCTCACCTGTCAGCAGGGCTTGCAGTTCTTTCCCGACCGCGCCGGCGCCCTGGCCGAGATGCATCGGGTGCTCCGGCCCGGCGGGCGGCTCGGTCTCGCGGTGTGGTGCGACGTCGACCAGAGTCCACCGTTCGCAGCCGTTGCAACGGCCGTCGACCGCGTCCTCGGCGCCGGAGCCGGGGTCGCGTACCGCGGTGGGCCGTGGGGTCTCGCCGATCCCGAGTTGCTCGTTGCTCTCGTCCGCGGTGCCGGGTTTCGCTCGGTCCGCGTCGAGCGCGAGGTGGTGCCCGTCGTGTTCGAACGGGGTGCATCCCAGCTGTTGTCGACGCTCGTGTGCACACCGGTCGCAGCGCAGATCGCGGAGCTGGATTCGCGCAATCGCCGACGGTTGTACGACCAGTGCCGACGGGCGCTCCGACCGTTCACCGTGGACGGCGCGGTGGTGTCGGAGACCGCGTCGCACATCGTGACCGCACGTAAGTGACGAGCGCGCCGGCGGTCACGCGGTGGGGGAGCTCAGAAGTCCGTGCGGTACAACTCGTCGTAATGGCGGTACTCGGGAACGCCGTCGACCGCCGCCGCGAGGCGTTTCGCCGTGGCCTGCGTTTCCGGCCGCTCGTTGTTCCGGGCGGCTTCGTCGGCGGCGCAGACGTCGGGGTCGATGACCCCGAAGTCCGCAACGACCACGTACCGGCCGGGCTCGTCGCGATCGGCGAGGACGCGACTGCCCATGTACCCCATGATGTCGGAGTCGGCCTGGTCTCGATCCCATTGCTGCATGATCTCGACCAGGTCCGCGGGATTGGCGCAGCGCACGGTGATCGTCTGACTGAAGTTCAGGTTCATTGGGTACCTTCTTGTCGTTCCATGACTCGCTGCCGTTGGATCTCCGACATCCCGTCGAGGTCGAACGCGCCGGCGGACCCGCCCTCGATGGCGGCCGCGGACTTCGCGGGGATACCGAACTGCGCGCGCACCTCGTCGACGGGTCGGTCGGCGACGGCGTAGTAGTCGACGTCGAAGAGGTCACGCCCGAACGTTTCGGCCATCACCTTGCCACGGTGGATCGCGTCGGCGATGCGCTGGTGCATCCCTGGTGCCTGGATGTTGCGGTCGCGCACGTCGCGCGAGAAGAACCCCGTGTCGGCGATGTAGCCCGTCTCGAACAGCCCGATCAGGGTCGCCATCCAGGCGAAACCCTTCGGGTCGGGATCCGCCCGACCGATGAAGCCGAACACCTCGAGTTCGCCCTTGAGGTTCGTCCCGTAGTCGGCGAGTACGTGGACGAAATCGTGCTGGGCGAGATACGCCGGTGCACCGCCGATGGTCCCGGGGAGCTCGAAGCCGCGACCGTGGTACATCTGCCAGACGGAGTGGCCGAGCGTGATCTCGGGGAGATGTTCGAACGCGTGCCAGCGCGACGCGAGCTCGCGGTCGACGCGGGCCGGTTTGAACGAGGCCAGCTGGGTTCCTCGGAGGGCCTTCTTGGTCGTCGCCTCGCCCGTCTCGCGAACGTGATCGACGAATCCGTTGCGCTGGAGGTCTATCCACGCGAGCCCGTATGCCCCCTGCGCGTATCGGCGGGCGACCCGGACGAAGTCGTCCTTGATGTCGAGGGCCTCGGCGTAGGTGGCGACGCGATGCGCCACTGTGATCGGGATCGGGCGGAGCACCAGTTCGCCGAGCACCATGTGATGCACGATGCGCTGCCGGTAGTCGAGGCTCTTCCCGGCGAGTGCCGCTGCGAACTCGTCGCGCCCGAGTGGTTCCAGCGAGCGGTAGTCGACCGAGACGCCCGTGAGGGCCTCGGCGATCGCTCCGAGGAGGTCGGCCTGGACATCGGTCAGCCCGGTCTCGGGGGCCACGGCCGTCGCGATGCCGCGCGCGACGAGCATGACCTCGTCGGTGTCGTGCTCGGGTTGCGGGGGCGAAGGGCAGTTCACGCTCGGACCTCTCGTCGGTGGGTTGCGACAGAATATGCCCTCGATGTTCAGGAGTCCCCGGCGGCTCCGTCCGGAAGGGGTTTGAACATGTCCGAACCGATCGAGTTGTTCGAACGGGCCGTCGCCACATTTGGGCGGCACGTGCAGGCGACCACCGACGCCCAGTGGCACGACCCGACTCCGTGTACCGACTGGGATGTCCGCACGCTGGTGAACCATGTCACCGTCGAGCAGCTGTGGGTTCCGCCCCTGGTCGGCGGTGCGAACGTCGCCGATATCGGCGACCGACTCGACGGCGACCAGCTCGGTGTCGATCCCGTCGCCGCATGGAATTCGGCCGTCGTAGCGTCGCGTGAGGCCTTCGGGGCTCCGGGTGCCCTCGATGGTGACGTCTCGCTGTCGTCGGGGCCGCGGCCGGCGGTGGAGTACTGCTGGGAGATGACCGTCGATGCGTTGATCCACTCGTGGGACCTCGCGCGGGGCATTGGCGGCGACGAAGCGCTGGACGAGGAACTCGTCGAGCTGACCTACGAGCGGATCCTGCCGATCGCCGAATCCCTGCAGGAGTCCGGGATGTTCGCTCCGCCCGTCCCGGTCGCGCCGACCGAGCCACTCCAGGTCCGGCTCTTGGGGCTCTTCGGCCGGAGGGTGTGAAAGGCGTCCGGACACCGGCCGGTGCCGTGGCTACCCTCGGGTCCGAAGCCGGAGGTGACCGTGACCTGTGTGCATATCGAAGGCCTGGATACCAGCGTCCCGCCGAGCGGAGACGGGTGTGTGGAGTGTCTCGCGACCGGCGGTCGCTGGGTCCATCTCCGCCGCTGCCTCGCCTGCGGGCACGTCGGCTGCTGTGACAACTCGCCGGGCCGTCACGCCACCGGCCACGCGAACTCGGACTCGCACCCGCTCGTCCAGAGTTTCGAACCGGGCGAGGAATGGATCTGGTGCTACGTCGACCAGTCCGCCGTGACGATCGACGGCGCGCCGCCGAGCGTCTCCCACCACTGAGGTCGCATCCGCGGCGCGGCGGAACGAACGCGGAACGTCAAGCGGCGGTCCTATGAGGCGTCTAGCGTCACGGCCGCGGTTCTCACCGGCCGCGTCTGCAACCGGCCTGCGGGGTCACCTCGAATCGATGGACGAGATCTCCTATGCCAGAGTCGGCGACGCGCACGTCGCCTACTGCGTCTCGGGCATGCCCGGGGCGGTCGATGTCGTCGTCGTCTCCGGAGCACTGTTCCCGCTCGAGATGCTGCTGGAGGACCGAGTCACGGCCCGGTTCCTCGACGGGCTCCGCTCGCTCGGGCGCCTGGTCGTCTTCGACCGGCGCGGGGTCGGCCTGTCCGACCCGCTGACCGACTTCTCGCGTGGCACGCAGGAGCAATGGGCCGAGGACCTGCTCGCCGTCATCGATGCGGCCGGCCTCGACCGTCCGATGGTGGTGTCGTGGGAGACGCTCGGCACCGCGCGGCGGGCGGCGTCGATGCGTCCCGACCTGATGCGTTGCCTCGTGCTCATCAATCCCGCGGCAACCACGGGTCCGACCCACGCGCTGATCGCCGCGCCGGGCAATCCCACGCTGCCCACGCGCTCGGTCGAGGACATCTCGTTCCCGAGTCGCAGTCACGACCCGGCGTTCATTGCCTGGCTCGGGCGCGCCGGACGCAGCGGTGCGAGCCCGACCTCGGCCGAGCGGATCTGGGAGCTGATGCTTCGTGAACGGGGAGCGCTCACCCCTCCCGACCTGACCGTGCCGACGTTGGTGCTCCACAACCGCGAATGCCTCGTGGTGCACGAAGGGGTCCAGACCGTCGTGGACGCGATCGCCGGCGCGGAGCTGGTCGAGGTCGAAGGTGGCGACATGTACCCGATCGCCGGTGACGTCGACGCGCTGGTGGTCGAGGCGGTCTGCTTCGTCACCGGCACCGCACCGGAGCTCACCCCGGAGCGCTCCGTCGCGGCGGTGCTCTTCACCGATTTCGTCGACTCGACCCTGCGCGCGTCCGCCGAGGGTGACCGCCGTTGGCGTGATGTGCTCGATACCCACGACCGGGCGGTGCAACGCTTCGTCGCCCGTCATGGCGGGAGGGTCGTGAAGTACACGGGCGACGGTGTGCTCGCACTGTTGCCCTCGGCGACTGCCGCGCTCGACGCCGCGCGCGCCATCCTCGACGAGCTACACGAGCTGGGCCTGGAGATACGCGCCGGTGTTCACATCGGCGACATCGACATCCGTGGTGACGACGTGTCGGGAATCATGGTGAACGTCACGGCGCGGATCATGGCCCAGGCCGGAGAGGGCGAGATTCTCGTCTCCGAGTCGGTTCGCTGTGCGACGCTGGGCTCGGGATTCCGGTTCGAGGACACCTGGGTCACCGACCTCAAGGGCGTGCCCGAAGCGTGGACCCTGCACCGTTGGATTCCATGACCCGGACCGCGTAGCAGCGGTGCGGGGCGAGTCCCGAGTTATGCCGGAGGGGCGTGATCGCCCGGGCCGTCGTGGGAGTCCTCGTCGGTGAACGCGTCCACGCCGATCTCGTCGAGTCGGGCCCGGAACTCCTCGATCTCCTCCTCGATCTGCTCCTCATCGGGCAACTCGGGGATCACGAGGCCGACCTCGTCGAACAGCGACTCGGCCATGTACATCGGAGCGTCGACGCGGAGCGCGAGCGCGATCGCATCCGAGGGCCGGGTGTCGAGGCGGATATCACCGACGGGACCGCTGACCGCGAGTTCGGCGAGGAACGCACCGTCGCGGAGTTCGTGCACCTCGACGGC
>JAENVU010000461.1 GCA_016650415.1 Acidimicrobiia bacterium | reverse complement strand
TCCGAGGATCGAGCAGTGGTAGTTGTCGAAAGTGGTGAACGCGCGGGTGAACTCGTGGGTGAAGGGCAGGTCGTTGCCTTCGTAGTACCCGAGTGGGAGCAGGTCGTCGTTGGCGGTCGGCGCGATGAACCCGAGGTCGCGCTGGGCCCGACCCGAGTTCCAACCGTGGTTCGGATCGGATTGGTCACAGCCGCGGTAGGGGTTGGTCAGGTAATCCCAGCCGACCATGTGCCGGGTCGACTCGGGGCCGTTGGCTCCGGGATAGCTCTGTTGGTTGTTCGCGTCGATCGCGAAGTGCTTGCCGTACCGCTTGCGGCCGGCCTCGAGGTACGCCGCGTCCTGGCTGAGCCAACCGAGCCAGTGATCGAAGGATCGGTTCTCCATCATCACGATGACGACGGTGTCGATGCCCGCGTCGGCCGCGGCGCCTTCGATCATGATCGGTCCGCGTTGGTAATCGAGCGGGAACACGGTCTTGCAGGCCGGCAGCGCCGACACTGCGGCCAGCGCGCCTCCCGTCATACCGGCGCGCTTGAGGAATTGTCTCCGGTCGATCGTCACGGCTACCTCCCAGTAGGCCGTCATTGTGCCCTATTTGGAAAGGTCGCGGAACCACGCCTCGTACGATTCCCGGATGGCATCCGTCGACCTGTCCCGCACCGCGGTGTTCCTGGACTACGACGGCACCATCAGCACCGGGGATACCGGAGTCCATTTGCTGGAGCGTCTCGGCCAAGAAGGCTGGCGAGCGGTGGATGCCGAATACATCGCCGGGGAAATCGGCTCGCGCGTGTGCCTCCTCGACGAGTGGGACCTGTTGCCCCACGATGAGGTGCGACTTCGGGAGGTCGCGGCCGAGGTCCCGCTGGATCCGGCCGTGCGGCCGCTGGTGGCGGCCCTGCAGGCGGCGGGGGCGGAGGTGGTCATCGTCTCGGATGGCTTCGGGTTCTACATCGACGACCAACTCGCCGACCTCGCCGTCCCGGTGCTGACCAATGCGGTCGACTGGGACCGCGGCGCCCTGGAGTTCCCCAATGAAGATCGGTGCTGCGCATGTTCGAGTTGTGGAACGTGCAAACAGGCCCCGATCAAGGATGCGAAGCGACGGGGGTTGACCACCGTGCTCGTCGGCGACGGGACGAGCGACCGGAAGGCGGCCGCGCTGGCCGATGTCGTCTACGCCAAGGACGGTCTTGCTCGGTGGTGCGGCCGGTTCGGGGTGGCGTTCACTCCCTTCGCGAATCTGCACGACATCCACGTCTCGTTGGTCGGCTCCGATCCGCACGGGTAGTGTCCGCGTCGTGCCTACTTACGCAATGTTGAGCACGTTGGGACCCGGCGGTTGGGCCACCTTGCGTGAAACGCCCGACCGGATCCGTGCCGTCACCGACGAAGTCGAATCCATGGGACTCACGGTGGTTGCGCAATATGCGCTGATGGGCCAATGGGACTTCTTGAACATCATCGAAGCCCCTGATGAATCCGCGATGGCCCGAGCCGCCGTCGCGTTGGCGGCCCGGGGCACGATGCGCACGCAAACGATGCAAGCCATCCCGATCGAAACCCTGATCGAGGCACTGCGCGATACCTAGGTCAGACCCACCACATGTCGTTGGTGCGGCGGCGTTCCTCGCGAACATCGTCGATGACGAAGACGGCCGGCAGGACGGACCCGTCCGAGCGACGACGGATGCGATAGCCCGGGTCGGGTTCGGTGACGGTCTCGGCGATCTCGAAACCCCGCGCCCACTTCTGGTCGAACCGTGATCGCACTTCGACCCGAGTTCCGGCATCCACGCGGCGAATCGTAAACCCCCCGAGCTGAGGGAGGCCTTGATACGGTCGCCTCATGGCATCGACCCGCACGCGTCCGACCCTGCGGTTGGAGCGTCGGTGTTGGCAGGCCGGGGATCAGTTGGTGTGCGGCATCGATGAGGTCGGGCGCGGTGCGTGGGCCGGTCCGGTCACCGTTGCCGCGGTGATCCCTGCGCCCGAGCATCTGAGCGGGATTCGCGACTCGAAAATGCTGACCCCGGACCAGCGGGCGGTCGCCGCCCGGCGCGTGCGGGCCTGGGCCCGGGCGTTCGCGATCGGTCACGCGTCGCACGAGGAGTGTGACGTGCTCGGCATGACCGCGGCGCTCAAGATCGCGGGGGAGCGGGCGCTGCGCCAGTTGGCCGCGCAGGGCTTCGAGCCCGACCGAGTGATCCTCGACGGCAATCACGATTACTTGCGGATGGGGTCACGGGTCACCACGGTGATCAAGGGCGATGCGACGTCGCTCGCGGTCGCCGCGGCGAGCTGTGTCGCCAAGGTCGAGCGCGACACGATGATGGAGGCCGAAGCCGAGCACTTCCCGGCCTACGGGTTCGAGTCGAACCGGGGATACCCGGCACCCGTGCACAAGGCGGCTTTGCGGGCCCACGGGCCGACGACCATCCACCGCCGTTCCTGGGTGTTCATGGACGATCTGGTCTGGGGCGGGCTCGCCCCGGCGCCGGGCCG
>JAENVU010000460.1 GCA_016650415.1 Acidimicrobiia bacterium | reverse complement strand
TTGGCCCCTACCGGCCGGTCCTCACCGGGCGTACGGTCGGGTTCGACAGGAAGTCCGGAATGACTTCTGTTGATGATGACGTTCGGATAGGGGCGCGCAAGCGCTTGCAGAAACGACGCGACTTCGGTGCGCATGTCGTTGCGTACCGTCGGACTGGGAGTCAATGTTCGAAGACCCCCGGGTGTGAGATGACGGGAAGGCTCGATGGACCGGTTGAGCACGCTCGACGCGGAGTTCCTCCACCTGGAAGACGACATCGCGCATATGCACATCGCGGGGGCCTGCGTGTTCGCCGACCCCCCGCCGTCGTTCGACGATGTGGGCCGGCTGGTCGCCGCCAAGCTGCATCTGATTCCCCGCTACCGCCAGCGGGTTCGTGCGGTGCCGTTGGAGCTGGGCCGGCCCGTCTGGGTCGACGATCCGCATTTCGACCTCGGCTACCACCTCCGGCATGTGGCGCTGCCCGCACCGGGTGACGACGCGGCCTTCTGCCGACTGATGGGACGGCTGATGTCGGAGCCGCTCGATCGCCAGCGACCCCTGTGGGAGACGTGGCTCGTCGAGGGGCTCGAGGGCGGGCATTGGGCCCTCGTGTTCAAGATCCACCACTGCATGGTCGACGGCATTGCCGGCGTCGAGCTGCTCGGTGTGTTGCTGGATGCCGCGCCCGACACCACGATGATGGTCCCGGAACCATGGGAGCCCCGGCCCGAGCCCCTGGGCGCGGCGAAGGTGCTCGACGCATGGGGTGGCCTGGTCACCGATGCCGTCGCGACCGTGCGTGATCTCATCCGAGCAGTCGGTCACCCGACCGGCGCGATTCGTTCCGCGTTCGCCGCCGCCCAAGGACTCGCCCGTTTCGCGAGCGGCCTCGGCGCGACACCGCCACTGTCGATCGAGGGCACGATCGGCCCGCACCGCGCCTGGGCTCATTCCTCCGCGAGCCTCGCCGATGTGCGCACCATCCGCGCCGGGTTCGGTGGCACGATCAACGACGTCGTACTCGCCGCGGTCAGCGGCGGCTACCGGGAGCTGCTGATCTCGCGCGGCGAGGACGCCGACGGCGCTGAGGTCCGCTCGATGGTGCCGGTATCGACGCGACACGACGATGGCCGGGGTGTGGCCGACAATCGGGTCTCGACCCTTTTGTACGACCTGCCGATTCGGGTCGCCGACCCGGTCGAACGGCTCGGGCTGGTCCACGAGCAGATGACCGAGCTCAAGGCGTCGCACATGGCGGAGGCGGGTGAGGCCATGACCGCGATCGGCAACCTCGCCCCGCCGATGGTCGTGGGTGCGTTGAGCCGACTCGCGATCCGCGCGATGCACCAGCTCCCACAACGCTCGGTCAATACCATCACCACCAATGTCCCCGGACCACAATTCCCGCTCTACTGCATCGGCCGGGAGATGCTCGAGTACCGCCCGTTCGTCCCGATCAGCCACGGCGTCCGGGTGACCACGGCCATCCTTTCCTACAACGGACGCCTGTACTTCGGCATCACCGGCGACTACAAGACGGCCCCTGACGTCGACGTCCTCGCGTCCGGCGCAGCGAGGGGCATCGAACAACTCTGCCAACGCGCGCTCGCGCAACTCGCCACGACCCCGCCCGAGGCGACCCGATCCGACAACCGCGCATGAACGCCTGCCGTCTATCACCGCGGCCCGTACCCCGCTTCGCGGGGACCTACAGCACGCCCGAACTCTACGAGCTCCTCGTGCTCCGATGTGGCTGGTCGCCCAAGCGATACGGCGCTTCGGGCCTACGCTCAATGGTGGGAGACCCCGAAGCACGGAGGAGCGATGGCTCACCACGAAGTTGAGATGAGTATCCCGACCACCAAGATGGTGCTGCACGCCGACGTCGTGTTCGAGGTGCGCGGTGACGACGAGAAGCTCGGCGAACTGCACGTCAGTCAAGGGACCATCGATTGGTTCCCCCGCCACGCGCAGATCCCGGTCAGTCTGACCTGGGAGCAGTTCGATCGGATCATGTCCGAGCGCCGCTGAGTCCGCCTCGCGATGACGCAACGGCGTCATGCACCAAGACAGCGGACCGAACCCGATC
>JAENVU010000459.1 GCA_016650415.1 Acidimicrobiia bacterium | reverse complement strand
GAATCGGAGGGCCAGCAGGACGCGGTCGCGGTGATCGAGGCGGCCGCGGCGGCTCGGCGGCCCGAGCACGAAGCTGTCGCGGAGTCGGCGCTGCGCGAGACGCTGCGTCGAGCCGGCCAGGCCGACGGTGACGCTCGTGCAGTGGTGACCCGCACGCGCGACGGGCTCGACGTGTCGTTGCTGGTTGCGCCCGAGACTCCGCAAGGGGCGCGGGCTCGCGCGGCGGTCCGCGTCGTTGGCGCGCTGCGTGACTTCGATGCCGACGCCCCTCAGATCAACCTCTCCGTGGGCGTGGTCGATCACGCCGGATGAACCGCTCCGGCTACGGACTCGGAGGTGCCGCGGGAACGGTCGTCGGGGTTGCCGGCCCGGTGCCCCGAGCGATCTTCGCCTTGGCCATCGCGTAGTTTTCGACGTACCGCTCGCGCTTGTCGGGCTGGCCGGGACGGCTGATCACGCGGAAGTTCTCCACGACGTACCCCGTTGAGCCGGACGAGATCTGTCGCTCGGTGCCGACCGGAAGCGTCGGATCGTCGATGTACTCGGGGACGACCGGGATGGTCTGGAGGATGTGCGGCCCGTCCGCCTTGCACGTCCGGCCTTCTTTGCTGCCGTAGAGCGCGACCGTGATCGACGTATTGCTGAAGTAGGTGCGGATCAGCACACCGGACTGGGTGTCGTTGCGGAACTTGTTGTCGATGGATGGATAGTTGAGCGTCGCCTCGCGACCCATTGGATAGCGCGAGATGTACAGCGCGTGGACGGTGTGGGTGATGTCCTGGTAGCAGCCGAAGAACGAAGCGTTGTACAAGGTCGTCGACAGCTGGCTCACGCCACCACCGACCGAGTCTTCGAATTCCAGGTTGGCGCCGATCCCGGGCGCAGAGAGATACCCCTTCTCCAGGGTCCGAGCGCCGAGCGCTTCGTTCAGACTGAAGGTCTCGCCGGGTTGGAGGATCGTGCCGTCGATCACCTGGGCCCCGTTGTGGATGTTCGTCACCCGAGGCTGACAACAGGGGTGGTTCGTGGTGTAGCTCGCGACCAGTTCGGTGATGTGGAGGTCCTCGGCCCACTTGGTGGTGCGTACCGGCTCGGTTGGTGCCAGGCGCGCCGTGATGAGGTGACGACCGGCCGCGATCGCGCGGCCAAGTGGGCCGAGTTCGACCGTTTGGCCCGTCACCGCGGGCACCACCGAAACGGTCGTGCCGTTGATCGCGAACCCGGCATCTTGCGGTTGGGTCTCGACCAGCTGCAGCGTCGGTTCCAGGTTGACTCGCAGCGCGGCCTCGTCGACTTCGAGGTGAAGCCGGGTGCCGGTGATGCGCGTCTTCAGCGTTGATGCGAGTTGGGCACGAGACAACGTCATGGTGGTGTCACCGACGTGGATCTTGACCGGAGTCCGCAACACCCGACGCGCGTTGCGGGCCGCGCGCCGGACTTCGGTGGCGTCGATCGTCGGGTTCGTCGTGCCGATTCGGAGCTCACCGATGTCGGTGCGGCCTGATCGCAACGCCGCGAGGATCCGGCGCTCGGCCTCACCGCGATTGATTCCGACGCCGCGTCGCGGTCTGATCTCGGCGACTTGGGTTCCGTCGAAGCGCAGACCGCCGTCGACGAGCCCCTTCCCGGTCGCGCCGACCCAGAGGTCGATCGTCTCGGCGAGTTGTCGCTCGTTGTACCGGACGACGAGCGGCACGTTGTCGGTGCGCAGGTGCCGTAACACGGTGCCACTGATCGCGTCCACGGGGTTGGAGGCCCGTCCTGCACGTCGCGCCGCGCGTACTGTCGCCGCCGCGTCGACGTGATAGTCGATTGTCGCCGGGTCGAGGGTCAGGGCGAGGGTTCCGGCGTGGGCGTGGATCGGTTGCCGGCGGAGCCGGTCGGCGAGGTCTTCGATCTCATGGAGTGCCGCGGGTTCCGTGTCGCCGGCGATCTGGGTGCCGGCAACCGTCACCCCGGGGAGTACGTGCTCGCGGTATGCGATCCGTTCCGCGACCGTCACTCCGACCAGCACCAGCAGTACGGTTGCCCCGAGCAGCATGAGCAGCGCGGCACGCTGGAACTGCCACATCTGCCCGAGCGCGGCGCGGCCCGGTGGATCGAGGGGCGCGAGGGGCGCTCGGACCGTGTGCTTGGGAGGCGGGTCGGTCGTCAAAGCAGGACGAAATTAGTGGACCGGACCCCGCGGGTCGCAGTCGGCCGGTGTCCCCGGCGACGGTTCCGCGCTTCGCCCATGGGCTCGGCTGCTTTCCCGATATCCTCCGACCTCCACCGCTCGGAGGGGTTGTCCATGTCATCCGCACTCGAAGATCGATCGCCCGATGCGCTGCGCGAGTTTGCCACCGCATGGTTGGCGGAGCAGCTCCCCGCCGGTTGGATCGAAGCGATCGACCGGGGCGACGATGCGGCGATCACGGAGTTGCGGTCCCGGATCGATTACGACGATTGGTGCATTCGGCTGGGGGAAGCGGGTCTCGCGACACCGACCTGGCCTGCGGAGTACGGAGCGGGGTTGTCGCTGAATCCCGGCGAGGCCAAGCACGTCAACGATGTCCTGGCCCGATACAAGGTTCCGCGCCCGTACAACATCATCGGGATCGGGATGGGCGGCCCGACGCTCATCGCGTGGGGCACCGAGGAGATGAAGCAGCAGTTGCTTCGTCCGCTGGCCTGCAACCAGGAGATCTGGTGTCAGCTCTTCTCTGAGCCGGGCGCGGGGTCCGACGTTGCCGGGCTCGCGACTCGCGCGGTGCGCGATGGCGACGAATGGATCGTGAATGGGCAGAAGGTCTGGACCACGGTCGCGCACATCTCGCGGTGGGGGATGTTGCTGTGTCGGACGGATCCCGATGTACCGAAGCACAGCGGCCTGTCGTACTTCGTCGTCGACATGCACCAGCCCGGCGTCGAAGTGCGACCGCTGGTGCAGATCACGGGCGACGCCGAGTTCAACGAGGTCTTCTTCAACGATGCGCGCGTGCGTCACGACTGGATGCTCGGCCGCGAAGG
>JAENVU010000458.1 GCA_016650415.1 Acidimicrobiia bacterium | reverse complement strand
GTGCGCGCCGCCGACCTCATGGAGCTCGATGCCGCGCAGTCGGCCGGACTGTACGCAGAACGGCTCGCCGGAATCGTGGGCGCGCTGTGTTCCACCCCGGATCCCGACGCCGTGAACCTCCTGGTGGCCCACTGCATGGTGCGGGGAGGGTTGGCCGGTGGCGGTGAACGGGTCGCCCAGACCGCGTTCGAGCCGTATTGGTTGTCTGCAACCGCCTTCCCGCCGGCGCTGGCCTACGCGGCCCTTGGCCATCTCCACCTCGGCCAACGGCTGCCGGCGGGAAGCCCGGTGTGGTACTCGGGTTCACCGATCCAGGTCGATTTCGGTGAAGAGGGTGCCGGCAAGCAGGTGCTGATGATCGAGGCGACCGCGCGCACCCCGGCGCAGGTTCGCCCCGTGTCGCTGACGCGCGGCGTCGAGCTGCGGACCATCACGGGAACGATCGCCGAACTCGAGGCGATGGCCGGTACGGATCCGGGGAACGCCTGGCTCCGAGTGCGCGTGGACGACAGTGGTCGGGCCGGGATCGTCGAGGACGTGCGGAGTTGGCTGGGCGATCGGGTGGTGGAAGTGAGGGTCCTCGGCGGCCGGACCTCGCCGGCCCCCACGGTCGAGCGGCAGGGACGGACCCCCCAGGACCTGTTCGCCGAGTTCCTGGCCTCGGAGTCGGTCGACGATCCCCGCCTGGGTGAACTGTTCGCGGAGCTGCTCGATGCGGAGACGTCGTCGTGAGGCCGGTCTCGGTCACGATGGTCGGGTTCGGAACCTTCGCCGATTCCGTGACGGTCGACTTCGAGGGCGCGGACGTGTTCGCGCTGGTCGGTCCGACGGGGTCGGGCAAGTCGACGGTGATCGATGCGATGTGCTTCGCGCTCTACGGATCGTTGCCTCGGTACGACGATCGGCGGGCGGTGGGTGCGGCCGTCCACACGCTCGCGGCCGAGGCGCGCGTCTCGCTGACCTTCGATCTGGGCACCCAGCGCTACGTCGCGGTACGGGTGGTGCGGCGCGACAAGCACGGCAAGGCGTCCACGAAGGAAGCGCGCCTCGAACGGTCCGACGGTGAAGTGCTCGCGGGCACCGCGCGCGAGATGGAAGGTGCCGTCACCAGCCTGATCGGACTCGACTTCGACCAGTTCACCCGGGCGGTCGTGTTGCCCCAGGGTGACTTCGCCCGATTCCTGCACGACAAGCCCGCCGCCCGTCAGGACTTGCTGGTCCAACTGCTCGGGCTCGACGTGTACGAGCGGATGATGCAGCGCGCTCGATCGATGGCCGCGACCGAGGTCGCCGGCCTGGCGCGTGATCAGGAACGCGTGGAGTCCTTGGCTCATGCGACGCCCGAGCGAGTGAGCGACCTGGCGGCCCACGCGCAGGCGTGTCGGCAGGCACGCGAGTCCTGGCGATCGGTGAAGGGCGAATCGGACGGCCTGCTCGCCGAGGTCGATGCCGCCGAGCAGTCGGTGCTCGCGATCACGGCCCGGCAGAAGGTGCTCGGCGCGGTGCGGCCGCCCGAAGAGGTGACCGCGCTCTCCGAGCGCATCGCCGCGGCCGACGCGGCCCGGGCCGAGTCCGAAGCGCTCGCGGCGGCCGCCGACGCGGCGCTGACCCACATCGAAGCGCGGATCGCCGCCGCGGGTGACCGCGCCGCGCTGGTGAAGGCCCAGCAGCTCCACGCCGACCTGGCGGCGGTGCAGGCCGAGTTGGAACCGCGCGAGGCCGAGAAGTCGCGCGCCGCGATCCAGGCCGCGGAGTTGGTCGCGGTCGCCGAGCGGGCCGAGGCCGAAACCGAGGCGCTCCGTACCGCGAATGCGGCGCACGTGGTGCGCGAACACCTCGTGCTCGGTGAGGCGTGTCCGGTGTGTGAGCAGACGGTCACGGCCCTGCCCGGCACCCCGCCACCGGAGGCCTGGCGTGCGGCGCGGGACGCATCCGTGGCTGCCCGCGAGCAGGCCGACGCGGCCGCGAAGCAGTTCGTGCGGTCGGAGTCCCGTTGGGAAGAAACTTCGCAGCGAGCGACCTCGTTGGCCGCAACGGTGGCGGATCTTCCGGGCGCGGAGGTCATTGCGACGTCGCTCGCGACTCTCGACGACCTCGAACGCCAACGCCGGGACCGTCGCGATGAGGAGCAGCGGACGCGGCAGGAGGTCCGCACCGCCCGGGAAGCGTCCGAGCTCGCAACCCGCGACGCCCAGCAGGCGCGCGCTCGGTATCGAGAGCTGCGCGATCGGTGCGCGGGGACCGGCCTGGTGCCGCCGCCAGAGACCGACGACCTCGGTGCCGACTGGGAGCGCCTCACGGCCTGGGCCGGCGATGAGGCTGTCGCCGCGGACACGGCGGTGCGGGCCAGTTCGAAGGTCGTCACCGAGCTGCGCGCCACGCTGGCCGGACGGCTCGAAACCATCGCAACCGAAGCAGTGACCTTGGGCCTGACGATCGACGCCGACGATCTCACGTTCGACGCGTTGATCGAAGCGGTCACCGGCGAGGAGCGCGTGAGCCGCGAGCGCCTTGATCGCGTCACCGCGGAACTCGAGGAACGGACGAAGCTCAC
>JAENVU010000457.1 GCA_016650415.1 Acidimicrobiia bacterium | reverse complement strand
GCCTTCGCGGATGGCGCGGTGGGTGTCACCGGTGGCCTCGTACCGTTCCCGGATCGCGGCGAGCAGGAACAGCTGGTAGTCCATCGACAGGCCGAACAGCAGCGCGAAGAAGAACAGCGGTGCCCACGCGTCGACGAACCCTTGATGCTCGATCCCGAGCAACCCGGTGCCGATGCCGTGCTGGAAGACCAGCGTCGAGAACCCGAATGCGGCTCCGACGGTGATCAGGTTCATGAGGATCGACGAGACCGCGATGGCGAGACTGCGGAAGACCAGGAGGAGCAGGACGAACGCCATGATCAGGATCACCCCGATGGCGATCGGTGCGCGTCCGGTCAGCTCCGACGTCAGGTCCGCATTTTGGGCCGCCGGGCCCCCCACGCGTGCGGCGGGCACCTCCGTGGCGAGGCGATCGCGGAGCCGATGGACGAGGTCCGCAGTCCGGGAGTCGTCGACCGCGGTCGATCCGGTCACCCGGACGACGGTGCGACCGGTGGCCGCCGGTTGGCTGACGATGCGCGCGTCGACCACCGCACGGTCGGCGGTCGCGACGCTGACCACTTTCTCCGCCTGCGGTGCCGGGACGGTGATGAAGGCCGGAGCCGCCGCACCGGGCCCGAACGACTTCGTCAGGGTGTCGTAGCCGTCGCGGCTCGTCCGACCCTGGTCGACGACGCCGGCACCGGGCATCCCGAGATCCATGCCGATGGCCGGGAGCACGAGGGCGCCCAAGATCACCAAGCCGATGGCGAGGACGGTGCCCGGGCGGCGCAACGCGAGGCCGGTCCAGCGCGCCCAGCGGCCCTCCGCCACGATGTCGGGGTCTTGCTTGCCGCGGGTCACGAGCACCCGATCACCGAGGGCGACGAGCACTGCGGGGAGCAGTGTGAGCGATGCGAGCGCGACCGCGACGACCGACAGGATCATGCCGAGGGCCATCGACCGGAACACCATGACCGGGACGATGAACACGGCCGAGAGCGCGAGCACCACGGTGAGCGCAGACAGGAACACGGCCTTGCCCGCGGTCGACAGTGTGTTCTCGATCGCGGCGATGGCGTCCTTGCCTTCGATGCGCTCCTCGCGGTACCGGCTCACGATGAAGAGGCTGTAGTCGATACCGACCGCGAGGCCGATCATCATCGAGAAGTTCATCGACCAGACCGAGAGCGGCATGACGAGGCTCAAGAGGTGGAGCGCGGCGAATCCGACTGCGATCCCGGCCAGCGCGAGCAACAGCGGGATACCGGCCGCGATGAGCGAACCGAACGCGATGAACAACAGGATCAGGGTGGGGAGACCGCTCACCAGTTCGGCCTTGTGGAGTGCTTCCGCGTTGACCTTGTTGAAGTCGCTCCAGACCGGCCATTCGCCGGTGACGTTGGCCTTCGCTCCGGGCGCGAACTTCAGCCCGCCCACGTAGTCGCCGAGCGCACCGGCGGCAACGGGCCGGCTCGCGTCGTCGGTCACGACCATGTCGACCGGGACGATCGCGGTGCGACCGTCGCGGGCGATCAGTCCGGCGTCCTTCGGAAGGGTGAGCGGGTTGGCGACCGAACGGGCGCCGGGCGCTTCTTCCAAGGTGCGGACGAGTGACGCCAGCCCCGCCGGGTCACTCGCGATCGGCGTCCGTTGCGAGTAGACGACCACCGGGTTTTCGGCGCCCAACGCCGGGAAGTCCTGGCGCAACTCGTCCCGGACCTGCTGCGCGGTCGATCCCTGGGCTTCCCAACCCGCACCGGAGAGTGCGCCGGTGAGCGTGAGTGCGAGCGGTGCAGCCGCGAACGCCACGAGCAGCCAGACCACGATGACCGTGCGGCGGCGGCGCGCCATCGTCGCCGCGAGCCGCGAGAACAGCGCACGAGGGTCAGGTGGGGCTGACGGTTCGTGTTCGCCTGACGGCGGGGCGGTGGGACTGGCGGTCACGCTCATGGTTCCTCCGGGACGCGGGAAATACCGGTGGGGGTATCCGGGCTGGTCCCAGAGTACCCCCTGGGGTATAGTGGATGTCAAGTGGAACGTCAGAATGTCCCGAACTCCGAAGGAGTCGTCATGCACAGCATCCAGACCACGGTGGATCTTTCGATGGAGGCAGCCGAAGCCGCCGTGCGCTCGTCATTGGCTGATCAGGGATTCGGAGTCCTGACCGAAATCGACGTCGCCGCGACCTTGCGGGCCAAGCTCGGCGTCGAGCGGCCGGACCTCAAGATCCTGGGTGCGTGCAATCCGAACCTCGCGCATGCCGCGCTCCAGATGGATCCGACGGTCGCATTGTTGCTGCCCTGCAATGTGGTGCTGGAGCCGGAAGGGACCGGTACTCGGGTCGCCGTGGTCGATCCCCGTGAGCTGATGGCGGATCCCGCGTTCGCGCAACTCGCGGGTGACGCGGCCGACGCGCTCACCGCGGCACTCGCGGCGCTCGGTGGCGCCGTGAGCGAGACTGTTGCCTGATGCACTCATCGCTCGGAGCCCGGACCGCGATGCTCGTGGTCGCGGCGGCGGTGGTGCTCACCGCCTGCGGCTCGAGCGGATCGGCCGCGACCTCACGTCAGGATGACGTCGCGGCCAAGGGCGCGATGGTGATGCCGTTCGACCAGAAGCTCACCACGCACGTCTTTCGTGCGACCGCGACGGGCGGTGTGCAGCGGGTCGTCGCCAAGGACCTCGGCGACAACGAGCAGATCTCGTTGATTCGTTCGCATCTGGGCGAAGAAGCGAAACGTTTCGCCGCGGGTGACTTCAGTGATCCGATGGCCATCCACGGAATGAAGATGCCGGGGCTCGCGGCATTGCGGCGCGGGTTCGCGGCGGTCGACGTTCGCTACTCGAGCCTGCCCGACGGCGCCCGAATCATCTACACCACCAAAGACTCCGATCTGATCGCCGCGCTGCACGAGTGGTTCGACGCGCAACTGATGGACCACGGCGCGAACGCGCACGGCTGATCAGCCGGCGGTGAGGGTGACGGACCGGGAATAGTCACACCCGTCTCT
>JAENVU010000456.1 GCA_016650415.1 Acidimicrobiia bacterium | reverse complement strand
AGCTACTCCCACCTGGACGAGAGCACCTACCCGGCGGGCGACGTGAACTCGCTCATGACTCCCGCAATCGGCGCGAACGAGGTCATCCACTCGCCGGGGCCGATCGCCCTCGGGATCTTTGCCGACACCGGTTGGAACGTCAGCGGGTTGCCGGTGCTGTCGATCGGGGCGCAGCGCGTCGTCGAAGGCAACGCCGACACCCGTGCGGCCCGGTTCAACGTGTCGCTCTCGCGGCCGGTCGCCTATCCCGTCACCTTCCGGTACCGGACCAACTCGAACACCGCCACGAGTCCCACCGACTTCACCGCGCTGTCCGGCACGGGCACGATCCCTGCGGGAACAACGTCGAAGACGCTCAACGTCACGGTCCGGGGCGACACGATCAAGGAGAGTGTCGAGCGCTACTACATGCGGATATCGAGCCCCGTGGGCGCCACGATCGGAACCGCGGTCGCGACCGGAGGCATCATCGACGACGATCCGAGCGGGAATCCCCGGCTCGGGATCGGGAACGCGACCATCGTCGAGGGCGATGCCGGCACCCGCGTCGCTCGTCTCACCGTGGCGCTGTCGAAGCGACCGACGGGCACGGTGACCGTCAACTGGGGCACCACCGGTGGCAGTGCATCGCCGGGCACCGACTACACCGCGGCCCTCGGCACCATCACGTTCCAGCCGGGCAACACCAATCGAGTCATCGACATCGTGATCGCACCCGACATCACCCCGGAGGCATCCGAAACGATCTCGGTCCGGCTGTCCGGCTCCACCGGAGCGGGCATCCAACGACCAGTCGGTGTGATCACGATCACCGACGACGACTGACGGGCCGCGCTACGCGGCGTCGACCACTGCCAACGCCCCCCGGCCGCGCCCGGCGATGAAGCTCGCCGCAGCAACACCGGCCACGGCCACCACGCCACCGACGAGGTACGCGACGGCGAACGGGAAACCGTCGGTCGATCCCCCTTGGATCGTGGACAGGAGTTGGATCCCGGCGACGGTGCCGATCTGACCGACCATCTGTTGGGCCGCGTTCGCCACGCCGAGGTCGCGACTCGAAACGGTGTTCGCGACGACGGTCACCAGGGACGGCATCGATGTCCCCATCGCCAGGCCGGAGAGGGCCAGACCCACGAACACCAAGCCGACCATGTCGGTCGCCACCGCCACCGCGAACACCGCCATGGAGACCACGAGCAGCGTGGTCCCGGTCAACCCCGCTCGCCGTTCGCCGACGCGCGCCGCGAGGTAGCCCGAGGCCGGCGCCGTGAGACTGAACGTGAGCGGCCGGCACGCCATCGCCCACGAGGTCGCGGCGACGGTGAACCCGAACCGTGATTGCACCAGGAGTGGCGTCACGATGAATCCACCCATGTAGGCGAAGTTCGCGCAGAACTGGGCCACCAGCGATGCACTGAAGTTGCGAGCCCGGAAGAACTGCAGCGGCAACAACGGGCGTTCGGCACGACGTTCGATCCGCACGAACTGCCACAGGAGGAACGGCGCCGCGACGATCAGGGCGACGACGATCGGGGAGTCGAATCCGAGATGGCTCCCGACAGTGAGCACGAGGAGTGCCGACACGGTCGCGCCGGCGAGCGCCGCCGCGCCCGCGAGATCGAGTGGCTCCCGCTCGCGTCGCGGGGTCTCACGGAGCACGACGAACGCCAACCCCAGCGCCAGGCCCGACAGCGGGATCTGGGCGACGAAGATCGCCCGCCATCCCAGCGCCGCGACCACCGGTCCGCCGGCCACGAGACCGATGACCGGCGCGCCGGCACCGACGAGTGACCACCAGCCCATCGCCTTGACCCGGTCCGCTTCGGGGAACGCCTGCATGATCAGCGCCATCGACGCGGGACCGATGGCCGCGCCCGGTAATGAGCCGATCGTGCGAATCGCGATGAGCGCGGGGCCGTTCCACGCGAGGGCTGTGCACGCGGCACCGATCGTGAATCCCGCGAACCCCAGAAGGTAGAGCCGTCGGTGCCCGCGGGT
>JAENVU010000455.1 GCA_016650415.1 Acidimicrobiia bacterium | reverse complement strand
CGACCAGCGTCAGGTCGCCGGCGCCGAACTCGCCCTCCAACACAACCTCGGCCTCGGCGGTGCCTGCGTGGTCGCGATGTACAAGAAGGCCGAACTGGTCTGATCTCCCGATTCCGACGCGCGTTTCGCGACCTATCGGTCACGATTCGGGCGCTCGAAACGGGGGTGGCTACTTGGTGGTGGCGATGCCGCCGTCGACCGGGATGATGGCGCCCGTCACGTAGGTCGACGCCGGGCCGGCGAGGTACACGGCGATGCCGGCCATGTCGGCGGGCTTGCCGATCCGCTTCATCGGCGCACTCGCGGCGATCGAGTCACCGAACGCTTCGAGGGTCGCCGCCATCATCTTGGATTCGAACGGCCCGGGGGCGATCGCGTTGACCGTGATCTTCGGCGCCAACTGACTCGCGAGGTGGCGGGTGAGTTGGTGTACTCCTGCTTTGGCAGTGGAGTACGAGTACGTCTCCATCATCGGAACCTGAATGCCGTCGATCGACCCGATGTTGATCACGCGGGACGGGTCACCGTCGGTCGCGGCCGCGTCGAGCAACGGGCGCAGGAACCGGGTGAGGTGGAACACACCCTTGACGTTGATGTTGAGCACGCGGTCCCAGGCGGCGTCGTCGTGGTCGGCCATCGGCGCACCCCATGTGGCTCCCGCGTTGTTGATCAACACGTGAAGTCGGTCCTCACGCGACGCGATCTCATCCGCCAGTCGTCGGCACTCGGCCTCGGTCGAGAGGTCGGCCGGAATGCCGATGCACTCCCCGAACTCGCTCAGCGCGGCCGCGGTCTCGGCAACGACCTCCGCCTTGCGGGACGACACGTACACCTTGACCCCCGCGCGCACGTACGCCTCCGCGATCATGAGCCCGATTCCGCGGGTGCCCCCGGTGATCACGGCGGTCTTCCCCCGGATCGAGAACAGCTCGTTCAGTACGTCGTCGGTCACGTCATCCTCCTCGGCGTAAGGGTTCGGGACCGTAGCTGCCGCGGGCAGTATTCAGGCGATCCGCTCGGGTCGCACTCGCCGTCCGTCGAGGGGGAGGGGTGCTTCTGCCGCGACCTCGGCGGACCGGCGCAGCACTTTGTCGAGCAGCTCGACGAGTTGGGCGCGCTCGGCCGGAGTCAACACCGACATGACCGACTTCTCGACACTCCGAATCCCCGGCAATACCCGGTCGGTGACCGTTCGACCCTCGGGCGTGATCTCGACGAGCGTGCTACGACGATCCTCGGGATTGGGCAAACGCCGAACCCACCCGCGCCGTTCGAGCGCATCCAGCGTCGCCGTCATCGTCGCCGACGCGACCAACACGCGCTCGGCGATGTCGGTGGGGGTGAGCGGCGCGGCGGCACCGTCCAACACGGCGAGTGCGGTGAAGACCGGGTGCTTGACGTCGAGCGACGCCGTGATGCAGCGATCGAGTTCCGCGAGGACGGCCTCCCCCGCTCGCACCAGGCTCGCGTAGGCCTCGGTACTTGCCGCGTCGCCGTCGGGGTATTCGAGCGCGTAATCGGGATCGACGCGCACCGCCCCGCGCGCGCCAACGGCGGAGCGGTTCGCACCGCTCCGCCGTTGCTCGGCTCGGGCCCGCTCAGGCACTGGCAAAGATCTCGATCCTCGGTACGCCCGCGACGCCGCTGCGCTCCATTGCCGCCTTGAGACTCGGGTCGGATGCGAACGCCTCCGCCTGGGCGACAGTCGGGAACTCGTGGATCGCGACGACGTCGTTGGGATCGGTGGGCAACTGCAGTACCCGCTCGGCTGTGCAGCCGTGCTGGGTCCGCAGTGCGTCGACCTCACGGTAGACAGCGAGCCAGGCGTCGAAATCGGTGACGGGATGACGGACGATCAAGGTTGCAGACATTGGGAACCCATCTTTCTTGCTCACGTCCCGAAACTACCTCGGAACAATGACTTCATCATACGAGTAGTTCATCTCCGAGTCAAGTAGTTTTGTTCCGAGATAAATTATCCAGTATGGGGAGTCGACGTCGCCGAGTTCGACGTAGATGGTCTTGCGCTGGGTGTAGTGCTCGATGGCGGCAAGGCTGTTCTCCCGCCCGATCCCCGACTGCTTCACCCCACCGAAGGGCATCTCGATCGGCGCCAGGTTG
>JAENVU010000454.1 GCA_016650415.1 Acidimicrobiia bacterium | reverse complement strand
TCACTCCGGGGTGAAGCGATAGCGGAGCCCTTCACTGACCGCCCGGTAACCGATCGCACGGTAGATCCCGTTGGAGGTCGGGTTCTCCAGGTCGGTGTAGAGCACGCAGCGATTGCCGGCGGTCGTTGCCGATCGCGACACCCCCGCGACCAGCGCACTGCCGTACCCCCGACCGCGATGTGCGGGGGGTGTGTACACGGGCCCGATCCGAACCACTCGCTCGGCCGGTTGGGTCAGGCCGGCCGCCGAGACCGGCTCACCGTCGATCCAGACCCACAGCTGACCCTGGCCGATCCGATGGTCGACCCCGCTCGCAATCCCCAGCGTCGGTTCGCCCAGCTCGTCGGCAAACGCGGTGAAGCAACCGACGAGGAAGTCGGCGTGCTCGGGCTTCGCCAACTGCAGGACACCGGGCGCGTCGTGATCGACGAGTGCGCCGAGCTCATAGATGCGCTGCGCGAGCGTCGGGCGGGCGCTGATGCGGTGTCGTTCGACCCAGGCACCCGTGAACGCCGCCGATGTCGCGACTTCGCCGTCGATGCCCGGAAGTTCCACACCCTCATCGCTGATCCCATGAGCAACTGCTCTCGCCACGTCCGCATCCATCGGCGTCGCCGTGGCGTGGAACGTGAGCGGCGATTGGAACACCACACCGACGACGTGGTCACCCCTCGTCGCGATCCAATACCGGCCGGGCTCGGACTGAGCAACGCGGGCATGGAGCAGCGTCAGAATCAGGTTGTGGGCAACCGGATCCGACGCGAGGAACGGGCCGGCTGCTTCGAGCACGCGGCTCGGATCGTCGGTGCGCTCAACGGTGACCTGCATGCCCCATCCTGTCGCGTCGACCCCGGCCTCCGGACGAGATTTCGGATCGGATCCGCCCGTCACGCGAGGGGATACGACCACGCGACCCGGGTCTTGTCCCGACGGTATCCCTGGCCTTCGTAGAGCGCCAAGGCTCCTGACGGGTTCTCCGCATCGACGTCCAGCGCCGCGTAGTCCAGGCCTTCCCGGGAGAAGGCGTTGGCCGTGGCACTCAGCAACGACGTGGCGATGCCCCGACCCCGCCACGGACGCCGGACTCCGAGTTGGTGAGTCCAGCCCTCCTTGAATCCCAGGCCGAGCCAGTCGTCGGGGTGGAGTGCGTTGAGCGCGTACCCGACGATGTCGTCACCGACGAACGCGACGAAGGAACAGTCGGCTCGGAAATTGTGGTGGCCGGTGACCCAACGATTCCAGGTCTCGGCGTCCAACTCACTCGCGGCGAAATGGTCCCGGAAGGCTTCGTTGTGCGCCGACCGGGCGGCATCGTCGAAGGCGAAGTCGTAGCTGCGGATCGCGAGGTCGCCGTCGAGCGCCCTCGGCTCCGGCACCTGGGTCAGCGGGCGGCGCATCTCGAAGTAGTAGCGCAGTGGCGAGAAGTCGAACGCCCGGAACAACTCGGTGCGAGCTCCGTCTCGTTCGGATCCCGACACCTCGAGCCATGCCGGGGTCGTCGGATTGCCGGCCGACGCGACTTCGGCGCCACGCGCCATCTGCCACCGGACGAGCTCACTGCCCAGCCCTCGACCGCGCGCGCTCGGAACCACCGCACCATCCAGGAACACGCGCCGCTGCCCGGAACTCGGGATCGACCACGCCATCCCCCAGGCGACGACCTCGCCGGCCGCCCAGGCCAACCGTCCGTCGAGTGACGGGTTCACGTACGAGAGATCGAGCTGCTCCTCCAGGTCGGCCCGCCCGAGCACCTCTCCGGTTCGGTCCACCGCCTCGATGGCCTGCAAGGCACCCACCCAGGCGTCCAAATCCCCAGCCTGCGGCGCCCGCCACTCCACGTCCATCCGGAACCTACAACCGCTCGATGATCGTCACGTTGGCCTGCCCCCCACCCTCGCACATCGTCTGCATCCCGTACCGACCCCCTGTGCGTTCGAGTTCGTTGAGCAGCGTGGTCATCAGCCGGACGCCGGTCGCGCCCAGCGGGTGGCCCAGCGCAATCGCGCCGCCGTTCACGTTGACCTTGCCGAGGTCGGCACCGGTCTCCTGCGCCCACGCGAGCACCACCGAGGCGAAGGCCTCGTTGATCTCGACCAGGTCCATCTGATCCAAGGTCATGCCCGACTTCTCAAGCGCGTACGCGGTGGCCGGGATCGGGGCCGAGAGCATGAAGATCGGGTCGGCGCCGCGGACCGAAAGGTGGTGCACCCGTGCCCGAGGCTTCAGGCCATGGCGAGCGACGGCATCCTCGGAGGCGATGAGCATCACACTCGCGGCGTCGGAAATCTGCGACGCCACCGCCGCGGTGACGCGTCCACCTTCGACGAGGGGCTTGAGCGAACGAATCTTCTCCCAGTTGGGTTCGCGGGGACCTTCGTCGAAGGTCGCGTCGCCGATCGGGACGATCTCCCGCTCGAACCGTCCTTCGGCGCGTGCTCGAATCGCGCGCTCATGAGACTCGACTGCGAACGCTTCCATCGCGTCGCGGGTGATGTCCCACTTCTCGGCGATCAGTTCGGCCGCCCGGAACTGTGACACCTCTTGGGTTCCGTAGCGATCGACCCATCCGGTGCTCGTCGAGAACGGGTCGGTGAACCCGAACTGCTCGGCGACGGTCATGGCGGCGGAGATCGGGATCATGCTCATGTTCTGCACGCCCCCGGCGACGACCAGGTCTTGGGTCCCGCTCATGACGCCCTGCGCGGCGAAGTGCACCGCCTGCTGCGAAGATCCGCACTGGCGGTCGACCGTGGTACCGGGCACCTCTTCCGGGAGGCCGGCGGCGAGCCAGCACGTCCGGGCGATGTCGCCGGCTTGGGGCCCGATCGCGTCGACGCAGCCGAAAACGACGTCCTCGACCGCGGCCGGGTCGAAGTCGTTGCGCGCCACCAACTCCTTGAGCACGTGCGCGCCGAGATCCGCCGGGTGAACCTGACTCAGTGAGCCACCTCGCCGTCCGACGGGAGTCCGCACCGCGTCGATGATGTAGGCCTCGGTCATGTCTGCTCCTCCGCTGGATTCGTATCAAGGATCGCACGGGCGACGCGGTCTCGGTGCCAGGCGGCATCGCCCCACGCCCCGGTGAGCGCCCACGCGCGTTTCATCCACAGATGCAGGTCGTATTCGAATGAGTATCCGATGGCACCGTGGCACTGCAGTGCGGTTCGCGCCGCGTGGTGCGCGACGTCGGCAGCCTGCGCCTTCCCCATCGACACATGGAGCGGTGCGTCGGCGTCGCCGGTGGCCAGCGAGTGCGCGGCCCGGTAGACCAACGGCGCCGCGAACTCGATCCCGATACGAACGTCGGCGAGATGGTGCTTGATCGCCTGGAACGAGCCGATCGGTGCACCGAACTGGTTCCGCTCGATCACGTACGCGACCGTGATGTCCAACATCTGGCGGGCCAGCCCGAGGAGCTGTGCGGAATAGCCGAGGTTGCCGCGCCAGAACGCCTCGGACAACTCGGCCCGAGTCAGTGGTCGCGACTCTGCGGCACCGGTGAGCACCGCAAGCCGGCGGGCGCCGTCGACCGAGTCTCGGGACGCGAGTTCGGCGCCGGTGCGGCCGGCCATCACCGGATCCGGAGCGAGCCGGATGAGCACATCCGCAGAGGCGGCCCAGGGGATCAACGGGTCGCCCGCGGTCACCGTCGTTGCCCCGGTCACCACGTCCGGATAGTCGGCCGCGGCCAACGGCGCGCCGACGAGGACGTGCTCGACGAACGGTTCGGGCAGCGCGGCACGACCGGCCTCCTCGGCCAACAGCACGACGTCCAGCTCGGTGAGGCCGAGCCCGCCACCCGCCTCCGGGACGAGCGCGCCGAGCACCCCCATCTCACCCAGCGCCTTCCACGCGGCGCCACTGCGACCGTCGGCGTTGGTCCACGCCGCGCGCACGACACTCGGCGGACACTCCTTCGCCAGCAACTCTCGGACCGCATCGCGGAACGCGAGCTGATCATCGGTGAACGCGAACTCCACGCCGCCTACTTCCTCGGGAGCCCGAGCACGCGCTCGGCGATCACGTTGCGTTGGATCTCGTTGGTCCCGGCATAGATCGGGCCCGACAAGGCGAACTCGTACCCCTTCATCCAGCTGCTCTCGAGTTCGCCGTCATGACCCAGCAGGCCGAGGGCGGCCTCGTGCAGTTCGACGTCGAGTTCGGACCAGAAGACCTTCGTGAGGCTCGACTCGACTCCGGGCGGGTCACCACCGATCACGCGCGTCACCGTTTGGAGCGTTTGCAGGCGGTAGGCCTCGGCGTTGATGTAGGCCTGCGCGACGCGGCCGCGGAGTGAACCGTCGACCGCGTCGGGTCCCCGCTCGCGATACAGCGCCACCAGCTTGTCGGCCGTCGCCATGAACCGACCCGGGCTCCGCAGCGTGAGGCCCCGCTCGGAACCCGTGGTCGCCATCGCGACACTCCAGCCCTGGTCCACCCCGCCGAGCACGAGATCGTCGGTCACGAGCGCATCCTCGAAGAACACCTCGGCGAACCCCTCGTCTCCGTCGAGTCGTCCGAAGCCCCGCACCGTCACCCCGGGCGTATCGAGTGG
>JAENVU010000453.1 GCA_016650415.1 Acidimicrobiia bacterium | reverse complement strand
TGCCCGCGGCGATCAGCTCGAGGGCGATCACCGGGTTGATCGCGGTCTGCCAGACCACGGCTTGGTGCCCGTACTCGGCCATGCACCAGTCGTTGTCCGCGACGTGATGGAGGTACACCTCACGAGGTGCCCCGTCGGGGCCGAGTCCGGTCACCCACGTTCCGGCACAGGTCGCCCCGTGCATCCGGTCCCCGAGCTCCGCCGGGTTCGGCAATGCCGCCGCAACGACATCCCGAGGTGAGACCTCGACGCCCCGCACCAGGATCGGATCGGTTCGGTCGAGACCGGTGGTATGGAGCGCCTGGAGCACGCTGATGAACTCGTCGCCCAGGCCGTACTTGAACGTCACGCGTCGGCAGTCGACCCAGCGCGGAATCAGGAGGACTTCTTCGTGCTCGACGTTGACGCATTCGACCGGGCCGATTCCACCCGGGAAGACGAACGTTTCCGGTTCCGAGAACGGGGGAGTCGTGTACCACCCGCGGTCCTTCTCCCAGATGACCGGCGGGTTCAGGCACTCCTCGATCGTGGTCCAGATCGAGAACGTCGGCGCGAAATCGAATCCTTCGATGACGAGATTGGCACCGTCGCGGACTCCGACTTCGTGGACCTCGGAAAAGAGGTGATCGGCCGCGTACCGAGCCAAGACATCGGAGAGCCCGGGTTCGACCCCGATGCCGACGAGGGCCAGGAGGCCGGCGCGCTCCCAGTCTTGGGCGACTGCGAACTGCGCGTCACCCAGCTTGACGCCGGGTTCGGACAGGGGCCGCTCGGGGTGGGGGCTCGAGAGGTGCATTGCCATGTCGAGGTAGGTGGTCCCCGCGGCGAAGGCACCGTCGAAGATCGGGGGGTTGAGCCGCGGATCACACGCATTGACCACCACATCCGCTCGGACCCCCCGAGCCAGCGCCGCGACCGAATCGGCCCGGGAGGCGTCGACGGTCGCAGCGGCGAATCGAGCATCGTCGTACGAGGCGATGGCCCGATCGGCTCGACTCTGATCCAGATCGGCGATCGTGAGGTGCTCGAAGAAGTCGCGCCGGTGGGCGATTGCCACCATCGCCGAACCGACTCCACCCGAACCGACGATGAGGATGCGCATGCCGGGCAGGCTACCGGCCCGGCGTTTGGCGCTAGCGTGCTCCGCGTGTTCTGGTGGCGGCGAGCCGACGGTGACCTGGTCAAGGACGGGACGGACCTCCGTCGCATCATGCCCTACGTCATGCGGTCGCGAACTGGTGCCACCGTCTACTTCGATCAGCGGATCGACGTGCGCAATGCGGAGCGATTCGTGCGTGCGTTCAACGAGGCGCACCCCGAGACCCGCACCACTCTTTTCCACGTCGTGATGTGGGCCGCTCGTCAAGGCCTGACCGAGTTCCCGGCCCTGAATCGTTTCGTGGCCGGAGGTCGGCTGTATCAGCGCGCCGGGCTGTGGATCTCGTATTCGGCCAAGCAGCGAATGAAACGAGGTGCGCCACTCCTCGTGCTGAAGCGCCGATTCGAACCGGACGAGTCGTTCGCCTCGATGGTGACGGCGATGGGGACCCAGCTGCAATCCGCGAAGTTCGGTGGGGCCAAGAGCACCGTCGACAGCGAACTCGGCATCATCCTGAAGCTCCCCGGCGTGCTTCGTCGGGTGGTCTTCGCTGCCTACCGCGCGCTGGAGGCGCTCGGCGCGTTGCCCAACGCGTTCATCGAGAACGATCCGCTCTACGCGTCGATCTTCCTGACCGATCTCGGATCCATCGGCATGGACCCCGCGTATCACCACCTGTACGAGTACGGCACGATCGGCATCTTTGGTGCGGTGGGCCGGGCCCGGAACGAACTCGTCGGCGACGTCAACACCGGGCGGTTGGAGAAGCAACGCATCGCCGGGATCCGCTGGAGCTTCGATGAGCGGGTCGAAGACGGGCTGTACGCGGGCTACGCCCTCAAGCACGTGAAGAAGCTGATCGAGGATCCGATCGCCGGCGGGATTGCCGATGACGACCCGGCGACGCGGGCCGCGCTCGGAGTGCCGGATGTGGACCTCACCGCCGGGGTCGCCGATCCGCTCCCCACCCCGCTCGACGAACGGTGATTGCCGGGCACGCCGCGCCGTTTCCACGGGCCGGGCTGGCGACGCCGCACTACCTCGCATCGGCCGCCGGGGCCGCGGTGTTGGCCCGCGGCGGGAATGCCATCGACGCGATCGTCGGCGCGAACCTGGCGCTGGGCGTCGTCGCCCCCTATTACTGCGGATACGGCGGAGACATCTTCGCCATCGTCTGGGATGGCGAACTGCACGGTTACCTCGGGTCGGGTCGGGCACCGGCGGCGGCGACGATCGACGCGGTGCGGGATGCGCTGGCGGGGACACCGCTCCTGATCGGCCCCCACTCGGTCACGGTCCCCGGCGCCGTCGCCGGGTGGTTCGACCTCCTCGACCGGTGGGGCACGATGAGCTTCGGCGACCTCGCGGCGGACGCGGTTCGATATGCCCGCGATGGTTTCCGCCTGACGCCACTCGGCGCGGCGGCGGCCCAGGGATTCACCCGGTTCTACCGCGACTTCCCCGAGTGGCAGGCGGTCTACGGCGGGCTCGAAGTGGGCGACACACTGCGGCAGGAGCCATTGGCCCGTCTCATCGAACTGCTCGCCCACGACGGGCCCGATGCGTACTACCGAGGCCCGGTCGCCGATGACCTGGTGGCCTCGCTCGCGGGGTACGGCGGATTCATGACCGCGGACGATCTCGCCGCCCACGCGGGCGAATCGTGTGATCCGTTGCGGGCGGCGTATCGCGATGTCGAGATCGCCGAACTGCCTCCACCCACGCAGGGCGCGACCGTGCTCGAGATCATGCGGATCCTCGACGGCTTCGACTTCGCGACGATGAGCCCGGCGGACCGGACCCACGTCGTGATCGAAGCCGTGAAGATCGGGCTCCGAGATCGCGACGACCACATCAGTGATCCGGCCGCGATGGTGATCGACCCCCGTGCCCTCTTCGGTGACGACTGGGTCGCCCAGCGCCGCGACGACATCGACCTGAGCCGGGCGCAGGTTCCTCAGCCCGGCCACCCCCAACGCGGCGGCACGGCGTACCTCTGCGCCGCGGACGGCGATGGGTTGCTGGTGAGTTTGATCCAATCCAACTTCTTGTCGTTCGGATCCGGCGTCCACGTCCCGGAGTGGGGGATCAACCTCAACAACCGCGGGTCATCGTTTGCGCTGGATCCCGAACGGATCAATGCCTTGGCTCCGGGGAAGCGACCCATGCACACGTTGATTCCGGCCATGGTGCTGCGCCAGGGTGCGCCGTCGTTGGTGTTCGGGTCGATGGGTGGTGACGCGCAGGCCCAGGTCCACGCGCAGGTGTTGAGTTCGATCATCGATGACGACGCCGATCCCCAGGCTGCGATCAGTGCTCCCCGGTGGCGGGTCGAACCATTCGACTGGCGGGTACGGATGGAAGCATCGATCGACGCGACGGTGCGCGAAGAGTTGGTCGCCCGCGGTCACGACGTCGTCGAGGTCTCCGATCTGGACACCGGCATGGGCCACGCCCATGCGATTCACGTCGATGTCGAGGGGTATCGCGTGGCGACGGATCCGCGGGCCGAGGGCGCGGCAGTCGGCTTGTAGCCTGCGCCAATGGTCGACACCGTCGGTGAGGTCAGCGCGGCACTGGACGCGCACGACTATTTCGCGGATCCGGGGCTGGCCACCGCCGTCTACCTGGCCCTGACGCTCGGCCGACCACTCCTGCTGGAAGGGGAGGCGGGGGTCGGCAAGACCGAGGTCGCCAAGGTGCTGGCCCGCTGGACCGGCGGCGAGCTGCTGCGGTTGCAGTGTTACGAGGGGATCGATGCCAGCCAGGCGCTCTACGAGTGGGACTACTCGCGCCAACTGCTGCATCTGCGGGCCTCGGAGGCGGCCGGCGCGCCGATTGTCGAAGACGAGTTGTACTCGGAGCGATTCCTGATTCGGCGCCCGTTGTTGCGCGCGATCGATCATCCCGCCGGGGTCGCGCCGGTACTGCTCATCGACGAGATCGACCGCGCCGACGACGAGTTCGAGGCGTTCTTGTTGGAGTTGTTGTCCGACTACACGGTCACCATCCCCGAGGTCGGTGAGATTCGGGCCGCGAACGCGCCGGTCGTGATCCTCACGTCGAACCGCACGCGGGATGTCCACGACGCGCTCAAGCGCCGTTGTCTGTATCACTGGATCGACCATCCCGATTTCGAGCGTGAGATCGCGATCATCGAACGCAGGGCGCCGGGAGTGTCGCCGGCCCTCGCCCGCGCCGTCGCCGGTGCGGCGGCCGGGTTGCGGTCCATCGACCTGTACAAGCCGCCCGGGGTCGCCGAAACCATCGACTGGGCCTCGGCGCTGGCCCGGCTCGGTCACGACCACCTCGACGACGC
>JAENVU010000452.1 GCA_016650415.1 Acidimicrobiia bacterium | reverse complement strand
CCGGCCATCTTCATTCCCTTGAAGACGCGGGCCGGCGTGGCGCAGGCACCGATCGAGCCGGGCGCGCGGTGTTTCTTGTGGTTACCGTGCGATGCGCCTTGGCCCTTGAAGTTGTGCCGCTTCATGACGCCGGCGAAGCCCTTCCCCTTGGACACCCCGGTCACGTCGACCCGATCGCCCTTGGTGAAGATGTCGGCGATGATCGCCTGACCGACCGCAAAGTCGGCGAGGTCGTCGACCCGCAGTTCGACGAGGTGCTTGGACGGAGCCACGCCGGCCGTCGCGAGGTGTCCGAGCTCCGGCTTGGACAGCCGGCCCTCTTTCGTCTCGCCGAACGCCAGCTGCACCGCGGCATAGCCGTCACGCTCGGGTGTCTTGAGCTGCACGACATGGCACGGACCGGCCTGGATGACGGTCACGGGGATTACCCGATTCTCCTCATCCCAGACCTGGGTCATGCCGAGCTTGCGCCCGAGGATTCCCTTGGAAGCCATCGTTTCGCCTTCTTCTGGTCGGTCGGCAACTGCCGACCGGCACGCGAACGCTCCGTCGGGATGATTCCCGGCGGAGCGCTGGTTCGGTTGTGCCGTACGGTTCCTCGGCGCGTTGGCCGAGGCCTGGACGGACGTAGATTGACGAGCCAGAGAAATCTAGTGGTTTCGGAGGGTCGGATGCCATTTGAAGGCATCCGGCCCGACCGCAACCGGGCTAGACCCCTTGGATTTTGATCTCGATGTCGACTCCCGCCGGCAAATCGAGCCGCTGGAGGGATTCGACGGTCTTGCCCGCCGGCTCGACGATGTCGAGCAGGCGCTTGTGGATCCGCATCTCGAAGTGCTCACGCGAATCCTTGTCGACGTGCGGACCCCGAATGACGCAGTACCGGTGGATCTCAGTCGGCAATGGCACCGGACCCCGAACGCGGGCCCCGGTACGAACGACCGTCTCGACGATCTTCTTCGTCGACTGATCGATGATCTCGTGGTCGTACGCCTTGAGCCGGATCCTGATCTTCTGCGCCATGGGGTTCCCGACTACTTGAGAATCTTGGTGACGCGACCGGCGCCGACGGTGCGGCCACCTTCACGAATGGCGAACCGGAGGCCCTCTTCCATCGCGATCGGCTTCTGAAGCTGCACCACCATCTCGGTGTTGTCACCGGGCATGACCATCTCCGTGCCCTCCGGCAGGTTGATGGTGCCGGTGACGTCAGTCGTCCGGAAGTAGAACTGCGGGTGGTAGTTGGCGAAGAACGGCGTGTGCCGGCCGCCTTCTTCCTTGGTCAGGACGTAGACCTGAGCCTCGAAGTCGGTGTGCGGCGTGATCGATCCCGGCTTGGCGAGGACCTGACCGCGCTCGACGTCTTCCTTCTTCGTACCGCGAAGCAGGGCGCCGATGTTGTCGCCGGCCTGGCCTTGGTCGAGGATCTTGCGGAACATCTCGACCCCGGTGCACGTGGTCTTCTGAAGGTCACGCAGACCGACGATCTCAATCTCGTCGCCGGTGTGGAGCACACCCTGCTCGACCTTGCCGGTCACCACGGTGCCACGACCGGTGATGGTGAACACGTCCTCGATCGCCATCATGAACGGCTTGTCGAGCTCACGGGTGGGCTCGGTGATGAAGGTGTCGACCGCGTTCATCAGTTCCATGATGCCCGCCGCGGCGTCCGCATCGCCCTCGAGCGCCTTCAGCGCCGAGACCCGAATGACCGGCGTGTCGTCGCCCGGGAACTCGTACTCGCTCAGCAGCTCACGGACTTCGAGCTCGACGAGCTCGAGGAGCTCCTCGTCCTCGACCTGGTCGCACTTGTTGAGCGCCACGACGATCGACGGCACGCCGACCTGCTTGGCAAGCAGCACGTGCTCACGGGTCTGGGGCATGGGACCGTCGGTCGCCGCCACCACCAAGATCGCACCGTCGACCTGGGCCGCACCGGTGATCATGTTCTTGATGTAGTCGGCGTGACCAGGCATGTCGACGTGCGCGTAGTGGCGCGCCTCGGTCTCGTACTCGACGTGCGCGATGTTGATCGTGATACCGCGCTGGCGCTCTTCCGGCGCCTTGTCGATCATGTCGAAGGCTGTGGCCGTCACGTTCGGGTTGCCTGCAGCCAGCACCTTGGTGATGGCCGCGGTCAGCGTGGTCTTCCCATGGTCGATGTGGCCCATGGTCCCGATGTTGAGGTGCGGCTTGGTCCGCTCGAACTTGGCCTTTGCCATCTTTTCTGTCTCCGTTCGTGGCGGGCGGGTTCGCCGACCGCGCGTCGTTGCGCTGTGCTCTTCAGATTGAGGTGCGACTACTCGCCGCGGACTCGTTTGACGATCTCCTGCGCGATCGACTCCGGCACTTGCGCGTAGGAGTCGAACTGCATGGTGTACGTCGCGCGCCCCTGGGTACGGGAGCGAAGGTCGCCAACATAGCCGAACATCTCGGCCAATGGCACCTTGGCGTTCACAACGTGGGAAGTTCCTCGTTGCTCCATGCCCTCGACCTGGCCTCGCCGGGAGTTCAGGTCGCCGATGACGTCGCCCATGTAGTCCTCGGGCGTGACCACCTCGACCCGCATGATCGGCTCGAGGAGCGCCGGGGCCGCCATCCGGGCGGCCTTCTTGACCGCCATGGAACCGGCGATTTTGAAGGCCATTTCGGACGAGTCGACCTCGTGATAGGACCCGTAGGTCAGGATGGCGCGCACGTCGACCAACGCGTAGCCGGCGATGACGCCGCCCTCCAGGGCCTCTTGAATACCCTGGTCGACGGGACCGATGTACTCACGAGGGATCACGCCGCCCTTGATCTGGTCGACGAACTCGTAGCCGCCGCCGGGGCCGGTGGGCTCCAGCGTCAGCACCACGTGGCCGTACTGGCCGCGTCCACCGGTCTGGCGTACGTACTTCTCTTCGACCTTCTCGACCGTCTTGGTGATGGTCTCGCGGTAGGCGACCTGCGGCTTCCCGACGTGGGCTTCCACGCCGAACTCCCGCATCATTCGGTCAACCAGTACTTCGAGGTGCAACTCGCCCATACCGGCAATGATCGTCTGGCCGGTCTCGTCGTCGGTGTGGACCCGGAAGGTCGGGTCCTCCTCGGAGAGGGCGCCGAGGGCCTTGCCGAGCTTGTCCTGGTCGGCCTTCGTCTTGGGTTCGATCGCCACCGAGATGACGGGCTCGGGGAACTCCATCTTCTCGAGCACGATCGGGTGCGCGGGGTCACAGAGCGTGTCACCGGTCGTGGTGTTCTTGAACCCGACGGCCGCGACGATGTCGCCGGCGAAGACGGCGTCCTTGTCTTCTCGCGTGTTGGCGTGCATCTGGAGGATGCGGCCGATGCGCTCCTTGCGGTCCTTCGTCGCGTTCAGGACCGACGCGCCGGATTCGAGCGAACCGGAGTAGACCCGGAAGTAGGTGAGCTTGCCCACGTAGGG
>JAENVU010000451.1 GCA_016650415.1 Acidimicrobiia bacterium | reverse complement strand
TTCGCCCGATCGGGGGATGTACAGGTCGAGTTGATCCAACCGGTGCGCGGCCCGGGCCTCCACGCGGAGTTCCTCGCGGCCCGGGGGACCGGACTGCACCATCTCGGCTATCTGGTGGACGACCTCGACGTCGTGATCGGGCACGCAGACCGACTCGGATTTCCTCGGCTCATGGGCGGGCAGTTCGGCCGGTTGCGCTTCGCGTACGTCGATACTTACGACGCGCTGGGTGTCTACACCGAACTGGTCGAAGACCCCGACGGCACGATGGCAGCCCTCATGCCGTGGCGCTGATCCGCGGTGCGGTTCTCTGAACGCTCTGTTACCGAATTCGCGTAATCCTGACACCGGGGAGTCAGGGACCCGAGACCTTCGGTTCATCCTCGCCGAACGAGTGAGACACGAACCGTTCGTACGTTGCCTTTTCAGGTGAGCCGGGAAGTCTGGTCGGCCCGCTACCCGCCCAATGGGTAGCGGAAGTTTTTCTCCTCAGGGGAAAGGTCCGACCAGATGTCTATGTCGCCGTTGTGGTTCCCGAACACGGGTCGATCACCGCGCGACTCCCGCCACCACTCCACCCGGAGTCTCCGGGTACGCGAACGCCACGATCACCGTTGCTCGTCGGTGCCGCATCACTCAACCCAGTCATGCGTGTTGGCGCATGCCCAGCAGGAGAGGGAGTCATGTTGAAACGACGACTCGTCGTGGGAGCGGCCGCATGTAGCGCGGTGCTGTTCACGGCCACACCGGCCTTCGCGGCCGACAATCTGACCACCGAGATGGTCAAGGGCGATCTCGACAACGCGTTCGTGTTGTTGTGCGCGGTCTTGGTCATCTTCATGCAAGCGGGTTTCGCGCTCGTGGAAGCGGGCCTCACGCGTGCGAAGAGCGTGGCCAACATCATGATGAAGAACCTCATGGACTTCATGGCCGGGACCCTGGCGTTCTTCGCCGTCGGGTACGCCCTGGCCTTCGGGGTCGGCAACAATTTCGTCGGCTGGAAGGGCTTCTTCCTGGGCGACGGGGCCGCGACCTACGGCGATCTCAATCCCATGGTCTTCTTCGTCTTCCAACTCGCGTTCGCCGCAACTGCTGCGACGATCGTGTCGGGAGCCATGGCGGAACGGACGAAGTTCAAGTCGTACTTCGTCTACAGCCTGGTCATCACGGCGTTCATCTACCCCGTCGTGATCCACTGGTTGTGGGGCGGCGGTTGGTTGGCCCAGCGGTCGACGCCGATGATCGACTTCGCCGGCTCGACGATGGTGCACGCGACCGGTGGTATCGCGGCGCTCATGGGTGCGATCGCCCTCGGACCCCGTATCGGCAAGTTCGGTGCCGATGGCAAGCCCCGTACGATCCACGGCCACTCGATTCCGTTCGTCGTGCTCGGCACGTTCGTCCTACTCGTGGGCTGGTACGGGTTCAACCCCGGCTCGCAACTGGCGGCTGACGGGAACGCCATCGGAATCATCGCGGTGACCACCACCCTGGCCGCGGCCGCGGGTTCGGTGATCGCAATGATGATCTCATGGATCCAGACTCGTGGAAAGCCCGACGTGGGGATGGCGGCCAACGGTGCACTCGCCGGTCTGGTCGGTATCACTGCCGGGTGTGCTGCAGTCTCGACCATCGGCGCGTTGCTCATCGGAGCGATCTGCGGCGCCGCGGTGATCGGCAGCATTGCGCTCCTCGAGCGGCTGCGGATCGACGATCCGGTCAGTGCGGTGTCGGTGCACGGGACGTGCGGCATTCTCGGAACGCTGCTCGTCGGGTTCTTCGCCACCGAGGGCGGCCTGTTCTACGGCGGCAATGCCGACCAACTGGTGACCCAGGTCATCGGTGTCGCGGCGGTCGTCGCATGGGTCGCAATCACGGCGGGCATCCTCTTCGCGGTCCTCAAGGCCACGATCGGTCTCCGAGTCACCGCCGAAGAAGAGCACATGGGTCTCGACCTCCTCGAGCACGGTGCGCGTGGATACAACCCCGAGATCTACACCGCGGACTTCGTCATCGAGGCCGGTGACGAGATGGTCCCAATCTCTACGTTGGCGGGTGCTGCGACGACCAGCACCTGACAACGGAACTGCGCACCGGGCCGGAGTTCGATTCCTCCTCGGGCCCGGTGCGTGGTTCGGCAATGCGGGCAATGGCGCTCGCACACCGAAAGACCGGGCCACGGGCCCGGTCTTCGGTGCGTTCGGGACCCGACGCCGGACCCACCGAGCCGAACCTCGGCGGGAGGGGTGGGCGGCACCGCTCGCGCATAGGGTCCCGAGCGTCCCAGCGCTTGTTCGAGCAGGAGCCCATCGTGCCCAAGACCGTCCTCATCACCGGTGCCGGATCCGGATTCGGCCAAGGCGCCAGCGTCGCGCTCGCGGCGCGAGGCCACCACGTGATCGCGACGACCGAAACCGACGAGCAGGCCGCCGCGCTCGCGGCCGCCTCGCCGGAACTCACCGTCGAGAAGCTCGACATCACCACGAACGACGTCGACGCGGCGCGGGCCTGGGATGTCGACGTGCTCATCAACAACGCGGGGGCCGGCCAGACCGGTCCGATGGCCGACGTGCCGATCGATCGGGTGCGTCGCCTCTTCGAGGTGAACGTGTTCGGCACGCTGGCGATGACCCAGGCGGTGCTGCCGGGCATGCTGGCCAAGGGTGGGGGTCGGATCATCATCGTGTCGTCGATCGCGGGGGTGATGTCGGGTCCCGCGTTCGGCCCCTACTCGATGACCAAGCACGCGCTGGAGGCGATGGGCAAGGCGATGCGAGCCGAACTCGCCGGGCAGGGCGTCGACGTCACCCTGCTGAACCCGGGTCCATTTCTCACCGGCTTCAACGATCGGATGGCCGACTCGATGTGGGAGTGGTTCGGCGATGAATCGCTCACCGCGCCCGCGACCCCGCTCTTCCAGA
>JAENVU010000450.1 GCA_016650415.1 Acidimicrobiia bacterium | reverse complement strand
GGTCGGTACGAAGTTCTCGGTCACGGTGAAGCGCGACGGCTCCGAACGCGAACTCACGGTCACGAGTGAGGCCGCGACGTCCGGCGAGTTGACCGGGAAGCCCTTCTTCGGCATCGGTGCGGGTACCGAAGACCTCAAGGTCACGTTCCCGTTCCGCGTCGCGATCGACGCGGGCGATGTCAGCGGGCCGTCCGGAGGTCTGGCGTTCGCCCTCACGATCATCGACGACCTCACCCCCGGCAACCTGACTGGTGGTTCCCGGGTCGCGGTGACCGGTGAGATCGACGGCGCCGGACGGGTCGGGGAGGTTGGCGGAGTACCCCAGAAGGCCGTCGCCGCCCGAGAATCCGGTGCGACGCTGATGATCGTCCCCGTCGAGGAGGTGCGCGACGCACGATCCAAAGCCGGCGACATGAAGGTCGTCGGTGTCCGCACGCTCGACGATGCACTGCGGGTCCTGCGCCGCAACGGTGGTGCGCCGCTCCCGGCCGTGGCCAACCGTCCTTGATCCCGGGTTTCAGCCTCGTCGCCCGGCTCGGCGAGCGAAAACTTCTTCGCAGTCCTCGGTATTCGGCGGTTTCGCCAATACCATGGCGCGCCGTGATTCCACCGAGGAGATTCCGTGGCTGATGTCCACCGCCGGGCGGCGGCGAGTGCCCCGCGCCTCACGTCGGAGGAGATCGCGACCCGGGGTTTCGCGGCGGCATTCCGCGGTATCTCCGAACTCGAGGTCCGGAACTTTCTCAAGCGGGTCGCGGCCGAGATCGATGTGGCGCGCGCCCGAGAAGAAGAACTCAACGGACAGGTCGACGAACTCCGTCGGCAACTCGAAGATCCGCCGCTCGTCACCGAGGACCGGCTGCTCGATGCCCTGGGGGAGGAGACCGCGCGCGTCCTGCGCTCGGCCCAGGAATCGGCCGAACAGATCCGGGCCCGCGCCGAGGAGCGAGCCGCGGCGGCGGTGGCCGATGCCGAAGCCGCGGCCGCAGCAATTCGCGCCGAGGCCGATTCGGACGCCGCGGCGATGCGTGACGCGGCCCAGACCGCCGCGGCCGCTCGCGAATCCGAAGCGACCGAGTACGCGACCGAACTCCGCACCTCCGTTGACGAAGAGGTCGCGCAGCTTCGGAGTTCCACGGAGGCCGAGCTGGCGACAGCCCGCGACCAGGCGATGGCCGAAGCCGAGGCGGAGGTCGAAGCGGCCAAGGTGGCCGGCCGGGATCTGGTCAACGAAGCGCGCTCGGTGCGCGAACGGATTCTTGCGGACCTCGGTCGCCGCCGGCTCCTGCTGCAGGCGCAGATCGACGAACTGCGCGCCGGTCGTGATCGCTTGCTCGACGCCTACCGCGTGGTCAAGCGCACGATGGGCGATGCCACCGAGGCGCTCGTCCAGGTGGAAGCCCGCGCCGCTCACGAGTTGTCGGGGCCACCGCCACCGGCCGATGTGCCACCCGTGGACGGGGAACTCGCCGCGCTCGCCGGCGAGCTCACCGGGGAGTCCGGCACCCCGTCGGTCGAGGTGGAAGCACTCTTCGCCCGGCTGCGGTCCCAGAGTTCCCCGACGGGTGAATCCGAGCCGACGGCGGCGGCGACACCCGAACGGCCTGCGCCCGTCGCCGCGGTGGCCGAGCCCGTCTCCGAGCCGGAATCGGTATCCGAACCGGAACCGGAACCGGAGGCGCACATCGATCTCGTCGCCGAGGACGCAGCCACCCCCGAATCGGATGACCCGCCGGCGTCGGCCGAACCGGCCGAGGAAGACGCCACCTCCGATATCGATGACGGTGGCTCCGAGACCGAGTCGCCGGCGGGCGAACGGTCCGACGACGAGGCCCGAGCCGAGCGAGCAGTGGTCCTGGACCCGCTCCAGCGCGAACTCGGTCGCAAGGTCAAGCGGGCACTCCAGGACGAGCAGAACGACGTGCTCGATCGACTCCGCACGATCAAGGGCAAACCTTCCGCCGCGGACTTGCTCCCGGATCGCGAGAGCCAGACCGGTGCCCTCGCAGCGGCGATGCGGGGACCGGTCGATGCTGCCTTCACCGGTGGTGCCGCGGTGGCCGGGGGTCGATCGGGCCGCACCGCACCGGCATCGATGGTGGACGGGCTCGCGGCCGCGATGGTCGAACGGCTGCATCCTCGGCTGGTCGAGGCGATCGACGCGGCCGGCGACGACGAGTCGGCGGTCACCCAGCGCCTCGGCGCTCGCTACCGGGAGTTCAAGGGCCACGAGCTGGATGCGGTCGTCGGTGACACCCTTGCGGCCGCATGGGCGCTCGGCGTCTTCGATGCCACCCCCAGGGGCCGTACCCTCCGCTGGGTCGTCGCCGTCGAGGGGACGTGTCCGGATTGCGACGACAACGCCCTGGAACCGACCATCCGCGGCCAGGAGTTTCCGACCGGGCAGCACCATCCGCCCGCGCATCCCGGATGTCGGTGCCTGTTGATTCCGATCCCGCGCTGACCCACACCCGTTGCCCGCACTCGGCGGGGACTGCACCGGCCGATCGACCGCGCGCTCCCTCAAGGTGGGTACCCCGCATCTAGGCTCGGTCGAATGCGTGTCCCCCCGGTCCAGCGTCGTTCCTCAAGCCGATTTCGGTTCCGCCCCTGGATGATCGTGGTGGTCGTGATCCTCGTGGGGCTGTTCCTCTCGGCGCGCGGGTTGGCCAGCTTCTACACCGACTACCTCTGGTTCGACTCGATCGGGTTCGGCCCGACCTGGCGGGGCCTGCTCTGGGCCCGCTTCGCGCCGGCCGCCGCGTTCACCGCGCTGTTCTTCGTCATCATGCTCGTGAGTCTCACGATCGCGGATCGGCTCGCGCCCAAGGCGCGAGGGCTCGGTCCCGAAGACGAAATGCTGGCGCGCTATCAGAGCACGATTGGTCCCTACGCCGGACGTCTGCGGATCGTGGTGGCGGCGATCTTCGCTCTCCTCGCCGGTGGCAGTGTGGCCGGCGAGTGGCAGCGGTGGATCCTGTTCACTCACGCCCAGGACTTCGGGGTCAAAGACCCGCAGTTCCACCTCGACGTCGGGTTCTACGTCTTCCGGCTTCCGTTCCTGACGTTCTTGTTCGACTGGCTGTTCGCCGGGCTGATCATCGTGTTGATCGTGACCGCGATCGCCCACTACCTCAACGGTGGCATTCGCCTCCAGACCCCGTTCCAGCGGGTCACGCCGCAGGTGAAGGCGCACCTGTCGGTCATTCTCGGCCTCATGGCACTGGTGAAGACTGCGCAGTACTTCCTCGAACGCTACGAGTTGAACTTCTCCGGGCGCGGGGTGGTCGAAGGTGCCAGCAAGACCGATGTCGCCGCGCAGCTGCCGGCGCTCAACCTGTTGATGGTGATCTCGGTCGTCGCCGCCGGATTGTTCGTCTGGAACATCTGGCGCCGCGGCTGGGTGCTCCCCGTGATCGCGGTGGGTCTGTGG
>JAENVU010000449.1 GCA_016650415.1 Acidimicrobiia bacterium | reverse complement strand
GGGAGTCGCTTCGGGCCGTGGGCCCAGAATACGGGGACCGGTTCGCGGGCGTAGCCGGGGTCGAGCGTTGCCGTGTGGACGCGTGCGAGGAAGACCTCCAACGCGATGCGCCCTTCGAGCCGGGCGAGTTGCGAGCCGGGGCACACGTGCGGTCCGCCACCGAAGGCGAGGTGATCCTTGGGGCGGGGCCGATCCAGGCGGAACGCGTCGGGCTCGTCGTAGGTGCGTTCGTCGCGGTTCGCCGACGCGAGGCCGAACGCCACCTTGGCCCCGACCGGGATCGGCTCGCCGTCGACAGTCGTCGGCCGGAGGCAATCGCGGATCAGCACGTGGATCGGCGGATCATGGCGGAGGGACTCTTCGACGCCAATGGCGATGAGGTCCGGATCGGCCTGGAGGCGGGCGAAGAGCTCAGGATCGGTACAGACGGTCTCGAGCAGATTGCCGATGAGATGGCGAGTTGTCTCGTTGCCGGACATCAGCAGGAACGCGAGCTGGGTTCGCAGCTCGACGTCGGTGAGGCGAATGCCGTCGACCTCGGTGCTGAGCAGGCGGGTCACGAAGTCGTCGGGTGGGTCGGCCATCGAGCGGCGCTGGGCGATCATCGCGTCGAGATAGCCGGTGAACTCGGGTGCGACCCCCGCAAGGCCCTCGCCGTCTTCCCGACGGTTCTTGGTCGCGTACGTCGATTGCACGACGAGGTCGGACCACTCCGCGAACCGCGCGTGATCGGCGGGATCCACTCCGAGGAGATGCGCGATGACCGTCGCGGGGATCGGGGTGACGTAGTCGGCGACGAGGTCACCGCCACCGCGTTCGATGACAGCGTCGAGGAGTTCGTTGCAGAGTTCGACCACGAAGGGTTCGACGCGCCCGAGCCGGTGTTGGGCGATCGCCGAGTTGACGATCCGACGGATCTCACCGTGGCGGGGCTCGGGGATCTCGCTGATGAGCTGTTCCTCGGGCGGGACCGCGACCCCCGGTTCACGGAAGCTGGCTTGGAAGGACTCGATGTTCTTGGTCGCGGCCAGCACGTCGTCGTACCGAGCGAGGAAGTACGCGCCCGACGCGGTCTGGGAGACCGGGCACTGCGCGCGGAGCTCGGCGAGGGCGGCGAAGGGAACCCCGGCGCTCGCGTCGAGCGGATCGGTCGTCACCCCCGCATCGTGACACGACCGCGTCACGAGTGCACTCGAAGCCGGGCGGGATATGTCATCCCCGCATCTCACGCCCGAGGTTCCGATCACCGCCAAAGAGTCACGCTGCTCCTGAGCGTTCCGCGGAACGCTTCCCGTTGGTGTCGTCGCTCTCGTTGTGTGGTCGGGGAGTGGCGGGGTGGGCGCAGAGGATGGCGGTCATGGTCCAGTCGAGGTCGAGGGGTTCGCCGGCCCAGAGCGAGGCGATGGTGTCAGGGGTGATGGTGACGCCGGCTCGGTCGTTGCCGGTGACGGCGGCGTCGGGGGTTGTGGTGGTGGGCGGGTCGATGTTGGGGATGGCCTGACCGCCGGGGTTGATGAAGGTGAAGCCGCCGGTGCCGTCGGGTTCGACGTGCCAGCCGCCTTCGTGGACGGTGCGGTGGTGGGTGGGGCAGAGCATGACGAGGTTGTCGCGGTCGGTGGGTCCGCCGTGGGCCCAGTTGCGGGCGTGGTGAGCGCGGAGGCGGGTGCGTTGGGTACAGCCGGGGAATCGGCAGGTGTGGTGGTCGCGGTGTTCGATCGCGCGTCGCAGGGCAGGGTTGGGGAAGCGGCTCTTGCGGCCGAGGTCGAGGAGGGTGTCGGCGCGGTCGAGGCAGAGGCGGATGCCGGCGTCGCACGCGAGGCGGCGGACGGTTTCGGTCGCGATGGGATGGCCGTCGATGGTGGCCTGTCCGGGGGTGTCTTCGCTGAGGGTCTCGACGTCGACGTGGACGACGACTTCGACCGCGGATCGATTCGGGTCGGGTTCGAGGTAGGTGTCGACGATCGTGGCGAGGCCGTGGACGCGCTTCGTATTGGGCTCGGCACCCGGGTCGGGTGGGAGCGCCTTGGCGGCGTGGTCGATGGCCTGGAGGGTGCGGCGGGCGAGGTCGGTCGGCAGGCGCGCGGTGATGGTGATGGTGTCGTCTTCGTTGGTGTGCATCGAGACGTGGGCGGCGTCCATGGCGGCGCGGGTGCGGTCGGGGTCTGCGGCGCGACACGCGGCGACGTGCGCGCGGGCGATGCGTTCGAGTTGGTGGGCGGTGGTGTGGTGGGCGAGTTCGACGGTGTCGGTCTCGTTGCCGGGGGTGATGAACCGGGTGAGGGCTCGGACTTTCGAATACGAGAGGCTCCCCTGGGCGAAGGCGGCGTGGGTTTCGGGGAGGTCGGCCAGGGCGAGGGCGATGCGGACGTGTTCTTGGGCGGCGCGGGTGCCGATGCCGCATTTCCACGAGACCCAGTGGGCCATGCTGCGGGTTTCCCAGGCTTCCCACGCGTGGCGGCGGGCGAGTTCGGCGACGACGTCGAGGAAGCGGCACATGGCCGCGGCGAGGTGTCCGGCGAGGGTGGTCGCTTCGGCTTCGAGGCGCTCGGTCGGGGTGGTGGCGAGGTCCGAGTGGGGGATCAGGATGGTGGTCACGAGGGCTCCAAACGTCAACGATGACAGGCCGAATCGGGCGTCGATCGTACGACGAGGGTGAGACCATCACGTGGGCCGGATGCGTTCCGCGGAACGCCCAGGAAATGGAAATTCCGGCACCCAGATGACGTGACCCTTGGGTGGGCCGCGGCTCGGAAGTGTTTGTCGAGTTGCTCGCGTTGAAAGCGGCTAACTCGACAAACGGTCGCAGGGCCTGGACCAGGTGTCATTTCAGCGCCCTTGGGTGAGCGGGGCGGCGGCACCCGGCGGGTAACGAAACGAATCCCGAGCGGGCACGATGTGGGTGCCGCCGCAGGTCGAATCGCTTGAGATCCTCGCCGTTGTGTTTGCGGTGATGGCGATAGTGAGATCGCCATGCTCCAGGGGACGGTTCATGGTTCTGACCTAGGAGCGCCGAAGTGCAGGTGCGATGATCGCTTGGTGAGTGGCAACGTGCGTGGGAGGAAGCGTCGGATGGGCAACTCCGCAATCGGCGTGGTGTACGCGCTGTCGATGGTCGCCGTCGTGGTGGGCGTGGACCTCCTGTTCTTCAGAGACAAGATGTGGTCTTGGGAACGGCTTGCGGCCAACGTCGGCATCGTCCTCTTGTTCGGCGCGTTCTACTTCAGGTTTCGGGGTGGTTCATGAGTGGCGACGGCATGTCGACCGATCTGCTCACGTGCTCGAGGAACATCCGCGGAACGCTTATCCGCTGGTCGGTTCGGGGTGGGCGAACTCCTGGAACGCTTCCCAGGCTCGGGGGGCCCAGACCGTTGCGGGTCCGCCGTCCATCATCACGGCCACGCCGAGCGCTTCCGCGACCTCGGCATCGGTCGCACCCCGGCGTGCGGCACCGCGAGCGTGGGCCACGATGCACCCGTCGCAATGCTTGACGACCGAGAGCGCCAGCGCGATCAGCTCCTTCGTCTTGGCCGAGATTTCACCATCGGCCATCGTCGCCTCGTGCAACGCACCGAACGCAGCGAACGTCTCGGGCTGGGCCTCGCGCAGCGACTTGGCCGGTTCCCGCAAATCTCTGGCGATCTCGCGGTACTTGCCCATGGTGAGGTGTCCTCCTGG
>JAENVU010000448.1 GCA_016650415.1 Acidimicrobiia bacterium | reverse complement strand
TCGGCGCGCAGCATCCGGCGGCCGCGATGGAGCCGCGACCGGACCGTGCCGACGGGGATGTCGAGCGCGGCCGCGATCGACTCGTAGGTCTGATCCGCCACATCGCAGAGCACCACGGGCACACGGAACTCTTCCGGCAGTGCGTTGATGGCGGCCTGGATCTCGGTGGAGAGCCCGGAGGACTCGGCTGCGATCTCGGCGGAATCAGCCGGCGGCAGCACCAGATCCGGGTTCTCCGGGAGCGCATGGGCCGGCCGGCGCGCTTGCTTGCGCTTGTCGTCCAAGAACACGTTCGTCACAATGCGCGCCAACCATCCCTCGAGCGATCCCGGCTCGTAGGTCGCGAGGCCACGGCGCACTCGCAGCAGTGACTCCTGAACCAGATCCCGGGCATCTTCTGCGTTGCCAGTCAGGCGGTAGGCCACGTTGTACAGGAATCGCCCATGGTGTTCGGCGACCTCTTCCCACGTGGGGACACCGTCTGATGTCATCTCAACGACACCCGAGGGTCGGAGGGTTCCCGATTCCCCGCGAAAAAGCTCGCAGGAGGCCGGGAACGCCGAGAAAATGGCGGTGGTCGCGAGGCTGGGAGTTACGCGTCTTTGGCGGGGTCGTCGCTCCGGGCGGGCTCGTCCTTCGCGCCCTCGTCCAGGCCGGCTTTGAATTCCTTCTGAGCCTGACCAAGGGATCGAGCGAGCTTGGGAATCTTGGCTCCACCGAAGAGCACCACGACCACGGCAAGGACGATGAGGAGTTCTGGGGCACCAAGACCGAACATCGAGCTTCCGTCCTTCCGATTGTGGACGTCGCCAGACTACCCGGTGATCTGAGCACGTTCCGCAACACCGACTGCGTGAGCCAGCAGTTCCATGTCGTCGGGTGCGCCAAGGTGAAAGGGCACCGCGCCGACGCCCAGGATCAGCGTCTCGACTCCGAGATCGCCCCAAGTCGCCACCTGTTCCTGGACCTGCTCCACCGTGCCGACCAGGCGCCCTCGGCGCCACTGTTCGAGGGTGACCCGATCGAGGACCCCGGCCGGCGTCGATTCGCGGAGACGCTCGAAGCGCCGTTCGAGGTCGGCTTCGTCCTCGCCGCACAGTGCGTAGAGCCCGAGTGAACACCACACCGATTCCGGGTCGCGACCGATGCGCTCGCATTCCCGGTCGAGCACCGCACGGCGCTCGGCGTATTCCTCCGGCGTCCACACCCAACACGTGTTCCAACCGTCGGCGCGTTCGGCGACGAGCCGCAGCAGCCGATCGCCCTTGCCGCCGATGAACACCGGCGGCCGGGGCCGCTGCACCGCCGTCGGCAGGTTGCGGGCACCGTCGGTGGAATGGAACCGGCCGTCGAACACGAGTGGCCCTCCGGATTCACCCAGGAGCGCCTTCAGCACATGGAGGGCCTCGCGCAGGCGCGCCAGTCGCTCGCCGGGCGTGGGGAAGTCCATGCCGATCGCGGCGTACTCGGGCTCGTACCAACCGGCGCCGAGACCGACGTCGATGCGGCCGCCCGAGATCCGATCGAGCGTCGCCAGGGCCTTGGCCAAGACCGACGCCGGGCGCAACGCCTCACAGAAGACCAGCGTCCCGAGCCGCACCCGCTTGAGTTCGACGGCCAAGGCCGCCAGCGTCACGATCGGCTCGAACGCGGCTTCGGGCTCGGCGCTGCCGCCGTACTTGGCGATGTCGAGGAAGAGATGGTCGGACACCCAGAGGGAATCGAACCCGATGGCCTCCGCGCCGCGCGCCACTTCCCGCACCGTCGACCAGGTCAGCGGGTGTTCACCCACGACGGAAAAGTCATATTGCGGAAGCGCCAGCCCGAACCTCACCGGCCTGACTCTAGAACTCGACACCGGCAGCCCTCCGGACCCGATCCCGGCCCGGCGGGCAAAGTCGGCCGACCGACTCCCCGTAGCCTGCGGGAATGCTCGAAGCAGTGATCAACGTGTCGGAGGGCCGCGACGACCGGATCATCGACGCAATCGGAGGCGCCGCCGGTCGCACATTGCTCGACGTCCACCGCGACCCCGACCATCACCGCAGCGTGTTCACCCTCGCCGCCAGCGATCCCGGTACCACCGAGGCGGCCGCCCGGCGACTCGCCGGCGTCGCCCTGGCCGATCTGGACATCAACCGCCACGACGGGGTTCACCCGCGCGTGGGGATCCTCGATGTCGTCCCGTTCGTCGCGCTCGATCCGACCCCGGATGACATCGCGGGCCGAGCCGCAACCGCCTTCGGACACTGGCTCGCGAGCGTGCACGCCGTCCCCGTGTTCTTCTACGGCGGCGCGAGCCCCGAAGGCCACGACCTGCCGACCATTCGTTCCGGCGCCTTCACGTTCATCGCGCCCGACTGCGGACCATCCACTCCCCACCCCCGATTCGGGGCGACCGTGGTCGGGAGTCGACCACCGCTCATTGCGGTGAACGTCGAACTCGAAAGCCGCGATCTGTCAGCGGCCCGTCGAATCGCCGGCGCGGTACGCGAGCGCGACGGCGGACTGCCAGGTGTACGCACCCTCGGCCTCGCCCTCCCGACCGCGGACGCCGTGCAGGTCAGCATGAACCTGGTGGATCTCCCGGCGACGGGAATCGAGGTCGCGTGTCGGACCGTCGCCGATCAGGCCCGTCAGTTGGGCATCGAGGTTCGGCGGATCGAACTCGTCGGGCTGATGCCCGCGTCCGAGTTCCGACGCTGCTCGGCCGAGTTTCTGGCCTGGGCAGGCCTGACCGAGGCCGCGACGGTCGAGGCGCGGGCGCGCTAGACGCCGACTTTCGAGGTCAGGC
>JAENVU010000447.1 GCA_016650415.1 Acidimicrobiia bacterium | reverse complement strand
GTGCTGGTCCTGAAGGACAAGGCCGAGGTCATCGCCCGCAATGGTGCGGAGTTCCACTCCGAGCGGGTGTCGATCCCGTGTCCGTCGGTCATCCGCCTCGTGCACTTCGTGCGGGTGCCGTATCGCAATCGGGTCCCACTTTCACGCCGGGCCGTCTTTGCCCGCGACCACCATCGGTGCCAGTACTGCGACCGACCGGCGGAGAATCTCGATCACGTGATCCCGCGCTCGCGCGGTGGTGAACACACCTGGGAGAACGTCGTCGCGGCGTGCCGGCCGTGCAACTCCCGCAAGGAGAATCGCTTCCTCCACGAGACCGACCTGCGTCTGCGCCGCGCACCGGCTGCCCCCGAGAGCGCCTGGGCCGTGACGAGCGGCGGCCCGATCGATCCAGCCTGGGAGCAGTTCCTCGGATGACCTCACGCAATGCCCGGCTGGCGTCGCCATTCGGTGGTGGTGGGGAATTGTGGCGCGAAGTGGGTTGACATGGGGGTAGGTGGTGGCATATGGTGTCGCCTGACACACAAGGGGAGTGCATCCGGCGCGATTGGGGCGTGATCGGGTCGACAGAAGCGAGGGTTCGATGTCCCTGGGGTTTCTCGGCGAGTTTCAGCACTCGCTCGATGCCAAGGGGCGCGTGATCTTGCCGGTCGAGTTCCGAGAGTCACTGGCAACCGGGGCAGTCCTCACGAAAGTGCTTGACGGCTGTTTGGCCGTCTACGGCGAGGAGGAGTTCGAGGTGTTGGCGGAGAAGGTGCGCGAGAGCGCTCGATTGGGAGTTCGCCAGCGGCAAGCCGCACGGGCGTGGTTCTCCTCCGCTCGCCACTTCGTCCCCGACAAGCAAGGGCGCTTTGCCATACCGCAGGCCCTGCGGGAGTTCGCCGATCTCGAGCGCGATGTGATGGTGCTCGGGGTCGACAAACGAGTCGAGCTCTGGAATCCGGTGAGGTGGCGCGAAGTGGAGGCGAGCGCCCAGGCTGACATTCAGAGCGGTATCGGACTCGAAGACATGGGATTCATCTAGTTGACATGCGGGACCCCGAACGGGCCCGCTAGCAGTCCCCCGGCCGGCGCGGTCGAAGGCCCCTACTCCGCCCGCTTTTGACCGAGCCGATTCCGGGGAGAAATCCGGACGGCACTGCCCGACCGGGGGGCTGCTAGCGGACTCGAACGGAGTCCATGCGAGGAGTGTTCGTGAGTGAGGCGTTCGTCCATCGCCCGGTCTTGGGTCGGGAGGTGGTCGAGTTCCTCACCCCCGTTCCGACCGGCACGGTCATCGACGCCACCGTTGGTGGCGGTGGCCACGCCGGACTGCTCCTCGAAGCTCGACCTGACCTCCGGGTCATCGGAATCGATCGGGACGACGCCGCGATCACCGCGGCGTCGGTCGCGCTCGCTCCTTTCGGTGACCGGGTCCGGTTGGTGCGAGCCGAGTTTTGTGACATCGCCGATATTGCCGCAGACCAGGGGGACATCGTGGGAGTGCTCTTCGACTTGGGTGTGAGTAGCCCGCAGCTCGACCGGGCGGAGCGTGGGTTCTCGTACTGGTCCGACGCGCCGTTGGACATGCGGATGGACTCGCGCCAGGAGCTCACTGCGGCCGAGGTGGTCAACACCTATACGGAAGCGGAACTCGCGACGGTCCTCTCCGAACTGGGGGAGGAGCGGTTCGCTCGTCGCGTCGCGGCAGAAATCGTGCGCCGCCGTCCGCTGATGACGACGGGTGACCTCGTCGACGCCATCAAGTCCGGAATCCCCGCGGCGGCGCGGCGTCGTGGTGGTCACCCCGCGCGCCGAACGTTTCAAGCCATTCGGATGGAAGTGAACCGTGAACTTCCGAACCTGCGCGAAGGACTCGACGATTCGGTACACCTCCTCACCCCGGGTGGCCGCGTCCTGGTGCTCGCCTACCACTCACTGGAAGACCGGATGGTCAAGCACCAGTTCGCGGAGTGGTCGGGGACCGCGCCCGCGCCGACGACCGCGCGCCGGTTGCCTCCGGCACCCACGCCCGCGCCGTTGGTTCGCCTCCTGAGCCGGAAGCCGATTCGCCCGTCTGCCGCGGAGCTGGCCGCCAACCCCCGTTCGTCCAGCGTGCGCATGCGGGCAGTTGAGCGGCTCGCGTGAGTGGTTCGGCCCTTGCGCCCTCCCCGAAGCGGATTCCGCGGCGTCCGGCGGCACCAGTCGCCGCGCCCGCCGCGCCTCGATCTCGCCACCTGCGGGTCGTCGACACCGACGCCCACCGGCTGCGCCGACGCCGGCGTTGGATGGTTCGGCTGTGCGCGTTGGGCATCGTCGGCGCCGCCCTTACCGGTGTGGTCGCCCACTCGTTGATGGCCGAGTCCCAGCTGCACGTCATTGCGGTCGCCGACGAGTCCGCGGCCGAACAGCGCCGTTACGAGGAAGCACGGCTCGAGGTGGCGCGGCTCGAATCTCCCGCCGCAGTGATGCGACGCGCCGCGGTGCTCGGGTTGGTCCCGGCCGGTGGCGCGCGCACGGTGGCGGTTCCCGCGACCCGGACCAATGCGACGGTCGGCGCGGGCGACGTTCCCGGTGCCACCCAGGCCTGGCAGGCGATCAAGGCGATCATCGGAGCAACGCGATGAACTCGAGCGCGCGTCCCGGCCAACCGCGTCACCGTCGCCTCGGCGCCGGCACGCGCCCGATGAGTCGGTTGCCGCATCCGCCACCGCCGGAAGTGGACCTCGTGCCCGCGAGGCGGGCGCGGTGACGGCACCCGTCCGTCCCCGCGATCCTCGGCGGCCTCGGCCGGCCGGGCACCGCTCCGGGCCCGGCGCGGCTCGCGCGCGCACTCGAACCTCGGGGCCGGTCCGACGCACGCCGGTGACCGGTGGCAACGGCAGGCGGACTCCGCCGCGATCTGCCGCGCCCGTCGGCGCGGCGCCGTCGCGTCGGCGTCTGACCGCGCTCCTGGTCATCATGATGCTCGCCCTGGCCGGGTTGACCGCACGGTTGGTCGATCTCCAGGCGGTGGGCGGGGCCAAGTACGACACCCTGGCGCGGAACCAACTCATTCATCCGATCACCTTGAGTGCCACCCGGGGATCCATCTTCGACCGCAACGGTCACGAACTCGCGCTGTCGGTACCCCGACCGACGATCTTCGCCGACGGTGGGCTCATCCGCGATCCCGCGAAGACCGCGGCGGCGATCGGTCCGATCCTGGGTCTCCCCGTTCCCCAGCTGACCGAGGACTTGAACCGCCCCTCGGTGCACTTCATGTACCTGGCCCGGCGAATCTCGCCGTCGGTGGCCAAGCGCGTCACCGGACTGGGTCTTCCCGGCATTGCTCAGATCACCGAATCCCAGCGGGTGTATCCCGCGGGATCGCTGGCCGCGCCGGTGTTGGGATTCGTCGGCAGTGAGAACCAGGGTCTCGGCGGACTGGAACAGAAGTACACCGATGTGCTCGCCGGTACACCCGGATCACTCGAGGCCGAACGCGATCCCACCGGCCGCGAGATTCCGGCGACCGAGCGGCGCATGGTTCCCGCCGAGCGTGGTGATGACCTGGTGCTGACCCTCGACCAGTCGCTCCAATACGTCGCCGAACAGCGACTGACCGACGAGGTCGCGGCCGTCGGCGCGAAGGCGGGAATGGCCGTGATCGTCGATGTCCACACCGGCGACGTGGTGGCGATGGTGAACGTCAATGGCGCGGTCGGCAATCGGCCCGCGATGCCGGCGACGTCGCGGAATCGCAATCGACCGCTCACGGACATCTACGAACCGGGTTCGACCGCGAAGGTGATCACGGCATCGAGTGCGTTGGAGTCGGGCAAGATCTCGACCGATACCCACTTCTCGGTGCCGAGCGAAGTGAAGCTCGGTGGCCAGGTGTTCGCCGACGACGAGACGCATGACGTCGCCAACTGGACGGTGCTGGACATCCTGACCCGATCGTCCAACGTCGGTGCGATCAAGATCGCCGCGCTCGTCGGTCGAACCAACCTCGATCGGGCGATGCGGAACTTCGGCTTCGGGGCGCGGACTCCGATTCAGTTTCCCGGCGAAGCCAGTGGCTTGCTCCAGGCGCCGTCGAACTACGACCCGGCGATCATGGGAAGCATGCCGATCGGCTACGGAATCGCGACCACGGCGATGCAGACGCTGGACGTCTTCACCACGGTGGCGTCCGGTGGCATGAACCGTCCCCCTCGCCTCGTGTCGGCGCTGATCGACGCCAACGGTCACCGAACGTCGATGCCGGCGCCCGCGTCGCGTCGGGTGATCTCCCGGGCGACCGCGGCGTCGATGAGGAAGATCCTCCAGAGTGTGGTGATGTCGGGGACCGGAAAGCGGGCCGCGATCGACGGCTATTCCGTGGCCGGCAAGACCGGCACCTCCCGGAAGCCGCCGTACGAGCCGCCCTACCACTACATGGCCAGCTTCGCCGGGTTCGCGCCAGCGGAGTCCCCCCGGTTCGCGGCGGTGGTGGTCCTCGACGACCCTCAGAACGCGACGCACGGCGGCGAGGTCGCCGCACCGGTGTTCTCGGCAATCATGCAGTACGCGCTGCACCTGTACCACGTGCCTGCGACCGAGGGTGACGCCGCCGGCGCGACCCAATCGACTGCGGCGGGGCGAGGGCTCACAAGTAACGTGTCCGCTCCCGCTCCATAACGAGAGGATCCCGTGCGCCTGCACGACCTCATGGACGCGACCGAGGTGCTCGAGGTCTTCCGTGACGCGCCCGTCGAGGTGTCCGACGTGATCCACGACAGTCGATCGGTCGAATCCGGTGCACTCTTCTGCTGTATCCCGGGAACGACCACCGACGGACACCAGTTCGCGGCCGCGGCGGTCGAACGGGGCGCGGTCGCGCTCCTCGTCGATCATGAACTTCCCCTCGCCGTACCCCAGGTCGGGGTTCCGTCCGTTCGCCGAGCCATCGGTCCGATCGCCGCGCGCTTCTTCGGTGATCCGTCGCACACGATGTCCGTCGTCGGGATCACGGGAACCAACGGCAAGACGTCGACTGCCTTTCTGCTCGGAGCCGTCATGCGCGCCGCCGGCCTCCATCCCGCGGTGATCGGCACAGCCGGGGTTCGATTCGACGGTGACATCGATCCGTGGGGTTTCACCACACCCGAGGCGCCGACGCTCCAACGCACCCTCGCGAGCCTGCGCGCCCGGGGGGCCGATGCGGTCGCCATGGAGGTGAGCTCCCATGCGCTCGCCGAACATCGCGTCGACGGCACCGTCTTCGCGGTTGCGGTCTTCACGAACCTGAGTCATGAACACCTCGATTACCACGGCACGCTCGAGGCCTATTTCGAGGCCAAGGCCGGACTGTTCGCACCCGAGTTCACCCGGCACGCGGTGGTGAATCTCGACGATCCGGCCGGAGTCCGGTTGGTTGATCGAGTGACGGCCGCCGGTGGGCCGGTGACGACCTACGCCATCGAGAATCCGGCGGCCACGGTGCGGGCGGCCCGGGTCATGACCGACGTACGCGGGAGCCGGTTCCGGCTCGCGACTCCCCAGGGTGAGACCGACGTCTCGATCAGTCTGTTGGGGCGGTTCAACGTCGAGAACGCACTCGCCGCCGCCGCGGCGGCCACGGCCCTCGGGATCGAACTCGACTCGGTGTCCGCCGGCCTCGAGGCCGCGACCGCAGTCCCCGGACGATTCGAGGCCGTCAGGTCGCACGCGCCGATCGGCGTGATCGTGGACTATGCCCACACTGCGGGCGGCATCGACACCGCGCTGGACGCCGCGCGCACCTGCACCGAGGCTCGCGTGATCGCGGTGTTCGGCTGTGGCGGCGATCGGGACCGGTCCAAGCGGGCGGGAATGGGAGAAGCAGCAGGTCGCGGTGCCGACGTCGTGGTTCTCACGACCGACAACCCCCGCACCGAAGATCCGGCGGCGATCGCGGAGGATGCCGCGGTCGGGCTCCGGACGACATCGGCCGAGTTCGCCATCGAACTGGATCGCGGTGCCGCGATCCGGATGGCGATCGGCGCGGCCCGTCCCGGTGACATCGTGGTGATCCTCGGCAAGGGCGCCGAGACGATGCAGGAGTGGGCCGACGCGACGATCCCGTTCGATGATCGCGTCGTGGCCGCGGCCGCGCTGGAGTCGGTATGGAACTGACGCGCGCGTGGGTCAGCGAGGTCACGGACGGGTCGTCGGCGGGTCCGGCCACGATCGAACCCGTGGGGATCGGTGTGGGGTTCGATTCGCGGACGCTGCGGTCCGGAGAGGTCTTCGCCGCATTGCGCGACGTTCGAGATGGGCACGAATACGTCGCGGCCGCCCACGAACGCGGGGCTGCCTTTTCCATCGTCGATCGTCCGGTTGCCGGCTATCCCGTCGTCGAAGTCGCCGACGTCCGCGAGGCGCTCCGGCGGCTCGGGAATGCGGCGCGTGATCAGATGACCGGTCGGGTGGTCGGCATCACGGGTTCGGTCGGCAAGACCTCGACGAAGGATTTCACCGCCGCGGCCCTCGGCGCGGCTCTCGTCACCCACGCGGCTCCCGCGTCGTTCAACAACGACATCGGTGTTCCGGTCACGTTGCTCGGCGCGCCGAATGATGTCGACGTCGTCGTCGTGGAGATGGGTGCGCGTTTCGCCGGAAACATCGCGGACCTCTGCGCGATTGCCCGGCCCGACATCGGAGTCATCACCAACATGGGGATCACGCACGCCGAGCATCTCGGTGGCCCCGGAGGGGTCGCCGCGGTCAAAGGCGAACTCCTCGAAGCGCTTCCGCCCGACGGTGTGGCGGTGCTCTCCGCCGACTGTGTCACCAGCCTGACCCACCGCGAACGGACGCTGGCCCGGGTGATCACCGTCGGCACGGAGGCGACGGCCGACGTCGCCGTCGAAGACGTCGTGGTGGATGCCGAACTGCGCGTCCGCTTTCGGCTGCGGACGCCGTGGGGTTCCGGCCCGGTCGCGCTCGCGGCGCGGGGCGCCCATCAGGCCATCAACGCCGCGCAGGCGGCGACCGTCGCGCTGGTGGCGGGCGTCGGATTCGATCCGGTGGTCGCCGCGCTCGCATCCGCCGAGGTCACCGGCTGGCGCATGCGGTTGGAGCAGAGTCCCTCCGGCGTCGTCGTGCTCAACGATTCGTACAATGCCTCCCCGGTGGCCATGGAGGCCGCGGTCGAGGCACTGGCCGCGTTCCCGGTATCGGGGCGGCACATCGGGGTTCTGGGCGAAATGCGTGAGCTGGGGGAGTGGAGCGACGAGCAGCACGCGGCGGTCGGTCGCGTGTGTGCCCGTACCCACCTCGACGTGCTGATCGCGGTCGGTCCGGCGGCGGCACCGCTCGCGGACGCCGCGACGGCCGGGGGCGTGACGGTGCACCGGGTCGCGGATGCAGCCGAGGCGCGGGAGTTGGTGTGCGATCTCGCCGGGCCGGGCGACGCGGTGCTGGTCAAAGCCAGTCGCGCCCTCGGTCTCGAAGTCGTGGTCGCGGCGTTGGTCGGAACGGAGGCCGTCGCATGATCGCGGTATTGATCGCGGTTGCCACCGCCTTCACCGTCGGGGTGTTCGGGACGCCGTTCGTGATCCGGTATCTGCAGCGCCACAACATCGGTGCCCAGATCCGGGACGACGGTCCGGTCGCGCATCCGCACGAAGCCAAGGCCGGAACGCCCACGATGGGTGGGGTCGCGATCGTGGGCGCCGCGTTCGTGGGCTACCTGGTCGCGCACATCAACTCGGAGGCCATCAAGTTCGCCGACACCGCGATCACCCTGTGGGTCTTGATTCTGGGACTGTTCGCGGTCGGATTCGTGGACGATTACCTGGGGGTCAAGCGGGCGCGCAACCTCGGGCTGCGGAAGCGGGGGAAGACGGTTGGTCTCGTCATGGTGGCGACCGTCTTCGCGGTGATGAGCGTGCACGTCGTCAAGGTCTCGACCGATATGTCGTTCACGCGTGCGATCAGCGGCATGGATCTCGGGACGGTGGGTTGGATCCTCTGGGCGATCGCCGTGGTCTACGCCATGACGAACGCGGTCAACATCACCGATGGACTCGATGGTCTCGCGGCCGGCTCGAGTGCGCTCGTGTTCGCGGCGTTCGTCGTGATCTCGTTCACGCAGTTCCGGCATGAGGATGTGTATCTCCTGCGCGATGCCACGCTCCCCGCGCTGCGGGCGGGATCGATCGATGTCACGGTGGTCGCGGCCGCGATGATGGGTGCGTGTGTCGGGTTCCTCTGGTGGAACGCGCCGCCGGCGAAGGTGTTCATGGGTGATACCGGTGCGCTCGCGCTCGGCGGCGCGATGGCCGGGATGGGACTCCTCACCAACACTGCGTTGTTGCTGCCGATCATCGGTGGTCTCTACGTCCTCGAAACTGCGAGCGTCGTGGCGCAGGTGATCTCGTTCCGCGGATTCGGTCGCCGGATCCTGCGAATGTCGCCGATCCATCATCATTTCGAACTGTTGGGCTGGCCGGAATCGACGATCATCGTGCGGTTCTGGATCCTCGCGGGTCTGGCCATGGCCCTCGGGCTCGGACTCTTCTACGCCGACTTCTTGCGCATCCCGGGGGCCGGCGGATAGTGCGGGTTGTGGTCGTGGGTCTCCGCGCCACGGGCGCGGTCGTGGCGGAGTGGCTCCATCGTCGCGGTGACGAGGTCACCGTCGTCGAGGAGCGTCCGGGCCAACCCGGCTACGCCGAGCGTCGCGCCGCCCTCGAAGCCGAGGGGATGCGGGTGATCGAAGGCCGGCCGGATTGGGACACCCTCGTCGCCGGAGTGGATCTCCTGGTTCCGAGTCCGGGCGTGCGACCGGATCACCCGGTCATGACTGCGGCGCGGCGGCGCGGTGTGGTCGTGCGGGGCGATCTGGACCTCGCCGTGGAAGCGGCAACCGTCCCGGTCGTGGTTGTGACGGGCACGAACGGCAAGTCCACGGTGACGATGTTGATCAGTGCCATGGTCGAGGCCTCGGGCCGGCGGGCCCCGGCGGTCGGCAACATCGGCCGGGTCGCGCTCGAAGCATTGGCCGAGCCTGCAGATGTGCTCGTGATCGAAGCGTCGTCGTTCCAACTGCATACGGTGACCCCGACGTTCGCACCGGCAGTGGCGGTCCTGTTGAACCTCGCCGACGATCACCTCGACTGGCACGGTTCGTTCGCGGCCTACGTCGCCGACAAACAGCACGCGTTCCAGTATCAGGATCCCGACGGTGTCGTCGTGGCCAATCTCGACGATCTCGCAGTGGTGGACGCCGTGCGCGACGCGCCGGGCCGCGTGGTCGGATTCGCACTGGCGACCACGCGGCCCGGCACGGTCACGTGGGTCCATGGCCGTCTCCTCGACGCCGACGG
>JAENVU010000446.1 GCA_016650415.1 Acidimicrobiia bacterium | reverse complement strand
GCCTCGACCAGCGTGCGCTCGAAATCGGCGAGCGATTCCGCGTCGTGGACCGTGATGATCTCGAGCGCGTCGACGGTCGGGCCGACGCCTCCGGCCGGACACAGCATCAGGGGAGGGTGGCCGACGCGTTGGAACCCGTAGTCGCGCCAATCCGATGTCCGCCACGGCGAGAACACGAGAAACGGACCGCCGGACTGCTCGGAGTAGAAGTCGGCCAGACGCGTGACGACCGTCTCGGTCTCGGAATCAACGATCGGTCGCGTGACCATTGCGACATTGCCGAACGGTGTTGCGATCCCGAGGTCGGACATTGCGAGACCGGCGTCGGGATCTTCGACGGTCCGGCCGGCTCGGGATCGCACGATGGTCGCATAGGCAGCCGCTTCCAACCGTGCGAAGTCCATGAGCAGGTTGTCGCCGGCGGGAGTGCGTGAACTCGTGCCGTCTTCGAGGTATTCGTCGCCGTCTGCCGCGAGAGATGTCATCGCCCCTCCTCGTCCGGCGCCCACGATATCGGTGTTGGGCAAAACTTGGGAGCGTCGGATCTCGGCCGCGTCGGTCGGTTCAGTATGTGAGGATCAACCGATGAGCGAGGACGCATGATGGTCGCGAGGGTGCTGTCGGTGAATGTCGGACAGGTGCGGCCGATCGCATCGAAATCCGGAACGTCGGGGATCGACAAGCGGCCGGTGCCGGGCCCGGTCGACATCGTCGCGCCGGGGCCGAAGGGTGTCGGGGGCAGCGGACTGGTGGGTGACGCGATCGTTGATACCGCGAACCACGGGGGGAACGATCAGGCCGTTTACGCCTACGCACGGGAGGATCTCGATTGGTGGGAACCAATGGTTGGTCGTCCTTTGACATCGGGCAGCTTCGGCGAGAACCTCACGACGGAACTCCTCGACGTGACCGGGGCCCTCGTGGGCGAACGATGGCAGATCGGCGACGGCCCGCGGCTCGAGGTGACCTCGCCGAGGATCCCCTGCGGCACCTTCGCGGTCTGGCTGAACGACCACGGTTGGGTCAAGACCTTTCGACGAGAGGCCCGCCCCGGTGCGTACCTCCGGGTGATCTCACCCGGTGCGGTCGTTGCCGGTGATTCGATCGAGATCGTCCATCGGCCGGATCACGACGTCACCATGGGGTTGATGTTCCGCGCGTTGACGACCGAGCCCGAGTTGATGCCCCGACTCGCGGCCGCCGGCGATGCGATCCACGAGGAGTTGCGCGGCCGCGTGCCGCTTGCGGACTCCGAGCCGGGTTAGGTGCTCGGCGCCCCGAGGCCGCGGCGAAGTGCGTCGACGACTTCGGCGTGCCCGCGCCGCGAGACCTCGGCGGTGGGGATCATGGCGGATCCGTGGAACGTTCCCGGGTACGAGTGGAGCTCGACCGAGACGCCGGCCTCCATCATCCGGAGTGCGTAGACGATGCCTTCGTCGCGAAGTGGGTCGAACTCCATCGTCGACACGTACGCCGGGGGCAGACCGGCCAGATCGGTCGCGATCGCCGGAGAGGCGTAGGGCGAGACTTCGGTTGCCCCCATACCGAGGTAGTACTGCCAGCTCAGCACGGCGTTGGCACGGTGCCACAGGGGTGTGTCGACGAAGGTCTGCATGCTCGTGGTGGTGAGGCGGTGGTCCAGCTCCGGGATGCCGAGGAACTGGAAGCAGAGGGCCGGTCCACCGCGGTCGCGGGCGAGGAGTGCGGTTGCGGCCGCGAGCCCTCCCCCCGCACTTTGTCCGCCGACGCCGATGCGGGCGGGGTCGATGCCGAGCGCGGCCGCGCGTTCGTGGATCCAGGTCAGAGTGGCGTAGCAATCGTCGAGCCCGGCGGGGAATGGGTGTTCCGGCGCGAGCCGGTATTCCGGTACCACCACGACCGCATCGAGTTCACGCGCGACCTGCGTCGCGAACGCGTGCTCCATGTCGATCGACCCGACAACGAATCCGCCCCCGTGAATATCGAGGAGGGCCGGTCGGCCGCCGTCGGGTGCGGGGCCCGAAGGTGCGTAGACGCGGATGGTTACCGGCGGCGCGTCGGTGCCGATGACCGCATCGTCGGAGACGTCGATGCCGGCGGTGTCGACGCCGTCGTTGAGCGGAGCGATCAGCGCTGCGATCCCGGCGCGGGCCGCGTCGACGTCGGTGAGGTCGCCGGCGGGAAGCAGCTCGACGAGCGGTGCGAGTTCAGGGTCGAAGGCGTAGGTCATGGCCACACTCTTCCACGGGTCGGTGCCGACGACGGGAGTGCCTCCCCTGGTACTCCCTCCGGTGCGAGGATTCGCCGATGGATCAACGCGCGTGGAAGAGCCGGTGGCACCGTCATCCGGGTGTCCGATCGGGTGCCCAGCTGTCGGCCGGCGAACGCGCGGCCGACCGAATGCGCAACATCATGGGTTCGTGGCCGTTCGTGTTCGCGTTCTTCGCAGTCATGATCATGTGGGCGGTGGTGAACTCGATCCTCTACCTCGGGGGCAGCAACGGCAAGCACGGATTCGACCCGTATCCGTACATCCTGTTGAACCTCTTCCTGTCGATGCTCGCCGGGGTCCAGGCCGCGGCGCTGCTCATCGCCGCCAAACGATCGGATGCGATTGCGTCGGAGATCGCGATCCACACCGAAAAGAACACCGATGACCTCAAGGCGCTGGTCGCGGAGAACACCGAGCTGACCCAGCGGGTGAAGGTGAACACCGATCTGCTCCACGAGATTCACCGGCACCTCGCGGTGCTCGTTCCCGAGGCACGGATTGCCGATCCCCCCGACGATCCGGGCGTGTCGTAGGCCGCGATCGCTCAACGGAATCGCTGAACGCGCTCGCCGCAGGGCTCGTCCGGCTCAAGTCCGGCGGGGTTTCCGTCGAACCTCAGGTGTCGGGGGAGTCATGTCATCCGTCGAGTTGCCCGGTCGCCTTCGCGCTCGGGACGAGCAACGTCGGAGAGGACACCATGGCTAGCACGATCGTTCACGAGGTTACCGAGGACCGCGAGGTCGGGCGCACATCGACGAATCCGGCCACGGTCGCCATGTGGCTCGGCTATGCCGTCGCCGCGTACGGCTTCTTCCTGGCCGGTGGCAAGCACCATGCGGCTGCGGCACTGGAGCCGGTCGCAATCTGGTCGGTCGGCGGGTTGGGAATCATCTCCTTCGTCCGCCACGCGGTGCTCCATCGCAGCGATGCGGCGCGGATGGGATGGGATCTCGGACTGCGGAACAACTTCCAGCTCGAAGTGGGTATGGC
>JAENVU010000445.1 GCA_016650415.1 Acidimicrobiia bacterium | reverse complement strand
TGCATTCGACCCGTCCACGCGTTGAGGCGATGCGGTCGATCGAGCGTGGCGAGCGAGATGTACGGGCCGACCGTCTCGTACCGGATGGTCTTGAGCTCCACGCCAGATCTCCCTCTCGACTGGTCGGCAGAGCGTACGCGTGCCCACCATCGGCTCCTCCCCCGGTCCGAGACCGCCCTACTGAATCGTCTGGATCACTTGGAATCCGGGAGGATGCACCCGGTCCGAGGTGATGGCCGAGGTGTCGTTGCCCGTGACCTCGACGATGTAGGTATAGGAACCCGCGGGCGCATTACACGTCGCGGGCGGAGTGATCGTGCCGGGACACACCGACTCCTGCCCGCTCGCGTCGGTCGAGACCAACTGCAACTTCGCCGGTCCGTTCTTCCCGTCGTCGAACCACGTCCAGATCTCGACCGATGCCGCGCCGGTGACCCGCCACGAGAGCGTCGGACTCCCCGGCCCGATCGTCCAGGTACTCCCCTGCGGGCTGGACGGATCGAGTTCGAACAGATCGATCACCGGTGCGCCCACCTCGACACCCGGCGGCGGGGCCGCGCCCCCGGGGTTGGGACCGGACGCTCCGGGGCCCGGGTCGGCGACGCCCGGCCCGGCGTCGGGTGCGACCAATCCCGGGCCGGACGGCGACGAACTGGTCGTCGGCCCGTCGGCCCGAACCCTCGTGCTGTCCCCGGTGTTTCCACCTCCGGTGAGAACCGCGACCAGCGCGACGGCCGCCACGACTCCCACCACGGCCGCGGCCGCGACCCCGCGCCGCTTCATCGCTGACGACATCACCGCGTTGGCAGGGCCCGGGCTCGCGGCCAGCTCGAGCTCGGCACCCGGGTCCGGTCCGACCGGTGCGTCGTGACCGAGGCCCGGTGAATGCGACGGCGACGGACCCGATCCCGAGCCCGTGCCGCGCGCCGCCGCAGCCGAACCGTGCATCGGCACGCCATGCCCACCGAGCACGGACGCGATGCCGATCTTCACTGCCGCCGGAACGACGATCAGCGGCACGGCCGCGAAGAGCACTTCGGGCCGGAGTCGGGACTCCCGCCGTTCGGCACACACCGCGCAGTTCTGCGCATGCCGATCGGCGATCTTCACCGCGTCGGGCCCGAAGGCCAGCACGCCGGCAGTCGCGAGCACCTGGTCCAGCTCGTCACACGCGGGACGCTTTCCTCGCCAGAGCATCCTCGCTCCGAACGCAGTCGCGAACCGTCCGCGCACTCGATGGCAGAGCTGGTTCGCCGCGTTGCGGTTGACCCCGATGACCTCGCCGATCTCGGCCGGCGTGAGCTCGTATCGGAGCTGGAGGTCGAGGACCTCGGCGTCGCGCTCGCCGAGCGCGGCAACCACCTCTTGGACCAGTGCCGCGATCTCCCCGTCAGCAGCCGCGGCGAGCGGGTCCTCCCCGCCGGCACCGATTCCGAAGCCCGGCGGCGCCACTCCCGGTGCCGTACCCGAGCGCTCGATCACCGCGAGCCCCACATCGTCGACGGGACGGCTGCGGGCCTCGGTTCCCGAACGGTTGAAGGACGCATTGCGCGCGATGCGCAACAGCCACCCTCCGAACGCGTCCGGGTCCTGGAGCCCACCCAGGCTCCGCCACGCAGAGAGGAACGTGTCCTGACACACGTCGGCCGCGACTTCGCGGTCGTGGACGATGCGGACCACGAGGTTGAACACCCGATCGACCCACGCGTCGTAGAGGCGGCCGAAGGCGTCGCGATCTCCGGCCTGGGCCTCTCGAACCCACACCGCGTCCTGGAGCCGGCCGGCGGTTCGCGCCGACATCTCCGTCGAAGGGATCTCGTCGTCGTTGACCGGTGCATCTTTGTCCATCTCCGCCTCGGGGCCGCGCGTTCTGGCATTCCTGACCGGTGAACTGCGTCGCGCTTATGGTCTCGGCCGGCACCGGCGCGGAACCTGCCGATCCGGGTCGAGGGGCAGTGTGACCGAGGTCATATATCGGGCGCGTAAGCGCGGCGGCTCCAGCAGGTCAGGACCATCGTCACCCGCCGGACCTCCCGGCGAGGGCCACACGAGGGGAAACCACCATGAGCACCATGACCAGCACACCCAACCGCACTTCCGGCACCGGATACCTGGCTCGACGACTCGGCGGAGTTGCTGCCGTCGCCGTACTCGCCGGCGCACTCGTCGGCTGCTCGAGCGGCAGCTCGACCGCGGCCAAGAAGCACAAGACCACCACCACGACCGCGGCCCCGGCGACGGACATCCCTGCGGTCGACGCCGGGGCGAACTCGGGATCCGGTTCCTCCACGGGCAACCAGACCAACCCCGCATCGTCGAACGGTGGTCAGACCAACACCGGCGGCTCGACCGCGCCGGCACCGACGATCGTGAGCTTCACGACTCCCGAGAACATCGACTGCCACAACGGGAACTCCCAGATGTTCACGGCGAGCTGGTCCACGACCAACGCGGTCAAGGTCACGATCTCGATCGATGGACCGGGCGTGTACAACACGTACCCCGCCAACGGTTCCGAGAGCCTGCCGTTCAACTGCTCGAGTTCACACTCGTTCCTCTTGACCGCATACGGCCAGGACGGCCGCACCGTGAGCCGCACCGTGACGCTCGATCCCCGCAACGTGCAGACGAGCACTCCGGAACCCGATCAGCCGTAGCCGGACGCGACCCGAGTCGCGCATCACGCACCGTCCTACGAGCAGTGCCCCTCCGAGCGGAGGGGCACTGCTCATTCGGGCGCGAACTCAGGTTCCGGCGAGCCGGCCGCCGTGCACTACGTCGGCAGTTCGTACCTGAGGTGGTGACTCAGATCGCCCACCTGGTCGACGAACATGATGCGGGTGTCGAACCACCACACACCGTCGATCCGGTGGAACGTGTCGTGGTAGTGGCCGGTGATGATGATCTGGAGCGGGAGTTCGTCGGTCGCCTGGGCGACGGCGTAGGAGGAGCGGGCCGACGCCGTGCCGGCCTCGTCGTCGACCTCGATGCGGGCGTTGGTGGTGATGTGTTTCGTCTTGGGTGTCCCCGTATCGGGGTAGATGCGGGTGGAGGCCTCGTACATCCGGCGGGTCCCCTCCCGACCCTCGAAGGTCGCTTCGGGTGGACCGTTCTCCATGCCACAGATTCGCCCGTGGGTGAAGAGCTCGGCGACGCCGTCGAGGTCGCCCGCATCGATGCGCTCGGCGTAGGTGTAGAGCAGGTTCTCGATCCCGCGCGCACTGTCGACCATCACCGCAGCATACGTTCGAGCCCGGTACGAACAACTCCCCACTCAGCCGGATCGGTAGGTGATCGGCAGGTGCTTGGGACCCGAGATGAACGTCGACGGGAGCCATTCGGTCGCGCCCGCGGGGCGAAGGTCGACGCACCGGGTGAGGAGCTCCCGGAGCAGTGCGTGGATCTCCACACGCGCGATGTGCGCGCCCAGGCAGAAGTGCGGACCGCCGCCGCCGAAGGCGATGTGGTCGTTGGGTGTGCGCGCGAGGTTCAGCACCCCCGCGGTCGGTCCGAACGCCTCCTCGTCGCGGTTGGCCGACCCGTAGAACATGACGACCTTCTGCCCCGTCGCGATCGGAACACCACGGATCTCCGTGTCCAGCTGCGCCGTCCGACGCATGTACACCACCGGGCTCACCCACCGGAGCAGCTCCTCGATCGCGGGTGACAGCCGCGCGTCGAGGTCCTCGATGAGCCAGGCCAAATGGTCCGGATGGGCGAAAAGTGCGTCCATCCCACCCGCGACGAGATTGCGGGTCGTGTCGCCGCCGGCGTCGATGAGCAGCAGGAAGAAGAGGTTGAAGTCGATGACGTCGAGCGGTTCGCCGTCGACGGTCGCGTGCGCGATGAGGCTGGCGAGATCTTGGGTGGGTTCGGCCCGGCGCGCTTCCCAGACACCGTTGGCGTAGTTGAACATCTCGATCACCGCGAGCATCGCGGCCCCCGCCGCCTGGCTCTCGGGTGCGGCGTGAATGGCCTCCGTCAGGGCGTAGAGCGCGACGCCGTCTTCGTGCGGGATCCCGAGCATGTCCGCGATCACGTACGACGGCATCAACCCCGCGACCTCCGTCACCAGGTCGCACGCTCCCGCGGCGGCGACCTGATCGATGATGCGCGTGGCCAGTACCTCGATGCGCGGCCGCATGGCGTTGGCAACTCTCGGGATGAACTCCCGGGCCACGACCTTGCGGAGGGCCGAATGCCGCGGCGGATCCGTCATCAACATCATCTGGTGATCGCCGAGATCCATCGGCTCGTCCGGGATCATCACGGTCGGCGTCGACGAGAACGTGGCCGGGTCGCGCCCGACCGCCCGAACGTCGGCGTGGCGGGTCAGCGCCCAGAACCCGTCCGCGCCCGGCTCCGGATGCCAGTGCACCGGCGCGTGCGTTCGGAGCCATTCGAACTGGTCGTGGGGCTGGCCGTGGGCGAACGAACTCGGCGACAACAGGTCGATCTTCATCACCTGCGAGTATGGCCGGGTTCGGCTGCCCGCCGCGCTCCAATCCTGACTCCCCTGTCATCGCCGAGGAGACCCGTGACGATCGCTACCTTCGCCGATGCCCGCCAGGCCGTGGCCGCCGGGACCCAGCCGGAAGACGCGGCGCGTCAACTCGTTGCCGCGATGACGGTCGACGAGCGGCTGTGGTGCCTGGACGGTGACGCACCCACGTGGGCAGGGCTCACCTTCCTCGGCGACGACGGGTACCACAAGGCGCCGTTCGTGGCCGCGGAGGTCGAGCGGGTCGGCCTGCCCGGGATCGCGTTCGCCGACGGTCCTCGCGGCGCGGTGATCGGTAACGCGACCTGCTTCCCGGTCTCGATGGCGCGTGGCGCCACGTGGGATCCCGAACTCGAGGAGCGGGTCGGCGACGCGATCGGTCGGGAGCTGCGGGCGCGCGGTGCGAACCTCACCGGCGCGGTCTGTGTGAACGTCCTCCGCCACCCCGCGTGGGGCCGGGCCCAGGAGACCTACGGCGAGGACCCGCACCACGTGGGTGAGTTCGGCGCGGCGCTGACGCGCGGCCTCCAACGTCACGTGATGGCATGCGTCAAGCACTTCGCCTGCAACTCGATGGAGAACGCGCGGTTCTCGGTCGACATCGACGTGGACGAGGTCGCCCTGCACGAGGTGTACCTGCCGCATTTCCGTCGCATCATCGACGAGGGAGTCGCGTCGGTGATGTCCGCGTACAACTCGGTCAACGGCGAGTGGGCCGGGCAGAACCGGTCGTTGCTCACCGACGTCCTGCGCGACGAATGGAACTTCCGCGGCTTCGTCATCAGCGACTGGATCTTCGGCCTCCGCGATGCCGCTCCGTCGTTGTCGGCCGGCCTCGACATCGAGATGCCCTACCGCATGGTCCGGGCCCAGCACCTCGCCGCGGCACTCGATCGGGGTGAGGCGTCGTGGGCCGACGTCGACGCGGCGGTCGAACGGATCGTCGCCACTCTGCTCCGTTTCGACGATGTGTTGTCCGGACCCGTTCCACCGCCCGACGCGGTCGGGTCGCCGGCGCATCGCGTCCTCGCCCGTGAGGTCGCGGCGCGTTCGGTGGTCCTGCTCCGCAACGAGCGCGTCGACGGTTCGCCCGTGCTGCCGCTGCGAGCAGACGGGTTGCGCCTGGCCGTGCTCGGACGCCTCGCCGACGCCGTCAACCTGGGCGACAGCGGGTCCAGCGACGTCTGGGATCTCGACTGCCACACCGTGGTGGACGGGTTGCGTGCTTCCGGCATCGAGGTCGTGCACGATGACGGTGACGATCTCGACCGTGCCGCCGCGGTCTCCGCCGACGCCGATGCGGCCGTCGTCGTCGTCGGGTACACCTACCTCGACGAGGGCGAGTACATCGGCACGACCGATCCGGCCCTCACGAACCTGTTCCCGCCTGCCGACGAGCCCGAGGTCGTCGAGCGCTTCGAGGTGTACCGGGCTCACCTCCCGGCGACGACCCGGCCCGACCGCATCGCCGCCCGACCTCATGGCGGTTTCGGCGTGGGTGGCGACCGCCGCTCGCTCCACCTCGACGCGGCCGACGTGGCGCTCATCCGTACGGTCGCCGCGGCCAACCCGAGAACGATCGTCGTGATCCAGGCCGGCAGCGCCGTCGTGGCCACCGAAT
>JAENVU010000444.1 GCA_016650415.1 Acidimicrobiia bacterium | reverse complement strand
GCTCGTCGAGCTCGGTCACCGCGTCCGCGGCGGCGTCGAGATCGCCGTACCGCAGCCACCCACTCCAAATACCGACACCGTCCGGAATCGCGCTCATCGCCGCAGTCTGCCGCCGAGGCTGGGAGACCGCCATCCGCATCTCCACGATTCCGCGGGATCGCTGGTCACGACCAGTCGCGCCGGGCCTGGTCGTCGTGGAGCACGCCCAAGGCGTCGAGATCAGCCACGGCGGCGACCATGCGCTCGGTGTTCGCGACCGTGATCTCCTCGCCATAGTTCTCGGGCGGCGTGATCAGCCAGCCGATGACCAGACCCCAGAGCACGGCCCGCCGGCACCACACCCACGCCTCGTCCGACGCCGGCGCGTCGGCGACGCCACACGCGGCAAGTTCCGAGAGGTATCCCTCGAGGAGTTGACGACCCTCGTCGCGGCGCGCCACGGGCGTCAACGCCGTGCAGATCAGGTAGATGACGTCATGGGCGAAGCACCCGCGGACCTGAAGCTGCCAGTCGAGCAGCCCCGCGGTGCCGTCGGGGAGGAGATAGGTGTTGGCGATGTGGGTGTCGCCGTGCAGGAGGGTCTCCGGTGCGCTCGCCAGGATGCGCCGCGATACCCCGAGCGCCGACCAGAGGCTGTCGAGATCGGCGCCAAGGGGCTTGATGAGTTCGGCCTTGAACGGATGACGGCGGAGCTGATCCCGGATGATGGCGAGCCCGTGGCGCTCGAAGATTCCGGACATGCCGCCGGTGGAAGGGGTCGCGACCCAGGCGAGGTCGTGCGCGAACCGTTCCGACCGCCAGTACCGAGCATGAAGACGGGCGAGTTGCGTGAGGATTGCGGCAACCTCGTCGACCGTGACGTCCTGGGTCGCGTCGGGGAACCGGGCGCCGCGCACTGTGAGGTCTTCGAGGAGTACCCCGAACTGACTCGTGGCCGGATCGAACGCGGCGGCGTACGCGCCCGGCGTCTCGATGTCGAGATCGGGCCGGATCTCGTTGTAGAAGCGGACCTCGGTCTCGTACATCTCGCCCGGCGCGTGCGGAGACACCAGCATCGTCTTGAGCACCATGCGACCGGGCAGACCCCCATCGCAACCGTCGACATAGGTGAGATCGAGCACCACGCGGTCGGCCGTCGACGCAACCCCCTCGCCGCACCGCTTCACCGACGCGAGCTCGACCGTCGCGACCTCGACGCCGGGATGCCGGATCGCGAGGACCTGCGTGAGCAACGCGGGAGTCAGGTCCTCGGGTCCGGACGGGAACCGCGCGACTACCGTCACGTCAACGACGCGGCCACGACGTCGGCAAAACGGCCACCCGTGATACTCATCGTCTCCTCCCGACGGGACGCGAACCGCCATCCCGCCGGGGTGCGCGTGTACTCGTCGTGGTACACCGCACTCACGTCCATGAGCTCCGCAACCCCTTCCCAGGTCAGACCGTGGCGTGCGAACACGTGCACCGATCCGGTCCCAGTGTCGGGTCCCGTGAACACAATGCGCGCCGTGGACATCGAATGCATCGACCACGAGAACATTGCCATCGCGCCCTGCATCCACGCCGCGACCTCGACCGGGGTCCCGGCTATCCCACCGGCAGAGCGGTAGTCGATCGCCGCGTCGGGCACGTAGAGGGCCTCGAACGCCGCCCAGTCGCCGCCGTCGACGGCATAGGCGTACGCGGTTGTCAGCTCGTTGATGCCGGCGCGGTCGTCCAGCCGAAGATCATCCACCTGCGCAGCTTCGCACGCACGGATGCACCGCGACCAAGATGGCCGGATGCGCGACCCGGCGACGCCACCGACGATGGCCCAACTCCCCCGGTCGGCGGCCGAGCCGCCCTTTCGGGCCGGGGCCCCGAACGTGATGGTCGTCGTCTTCGACGATCTCGGCTTCGCGCAGCTCGGAGGCTACGGATCCGATCTCATGACCCCGAACATCGACCGGATCGCGGCGGGCGGATTGCGCTTCACCAACTTCCACACCACCGCGGTCTGCTCACCCACCCGGGCGTGCCTGATGACCGGACGGAACCACCACCGGGTCGGCATGGGGATGCTGCCGGACCTGCCGACGAACTTCCCCGCCTACTCGGGACAGTTCCCGCGCTCGGCGGGCACCATCGCCCAGGTCTTGCGCGCACAGGGTTACGCCACGTTCTGCGTCGGCAAGTGGCACCTCGTCCCCCGCGATCAGCGCGTCACCGGTCCCTACGACATGTGGCCCACCGGCCTCGGCTTCGACCGGTACTACGGCTTCCTCAACGGCGAGACCAACCAATGGACGCCGAACCTCGTGCGCGACACCAATCACGTCGAACCGCCACGAACGCCCGACGACGGGTACCACCTCGATGCCGACCTGGCCGACAACGCCATCTCCTACCTCCGCGAGCTGCGGCTCTCGCACCCTGAGCGTCCGTTCCTCCTTTGGTATGCGTCGGCCGCACCGCACGCACCCCACCAGGCACCGGACGAATGGATCGAGCGCTTCCGCGGCCGGTTCGACGACGGGTGGGACGCCTGGCGGGAGGCAACCCTCGAACGCCAGGCCGCGCACGGGATCGTGCCCGCTGATACCCCCCTGTCCGAACGCCCACCGTGGGTCGAGGAATGGTCGACGATCGATGCGCCGCGCCAACGCCTCTACGCCCGCATGATGGAGGTATGCGCCGCGTTCATCGCGCACGCCGACCACCAACTCGGCCGCGTGTTGGATCATCTCGAAGCGACGGGCGAACTCGACAACACCATCATCGTCTTCGTCTCGGACAACGGTGCGTCGGGTGAAGGTGGCCCGAACGGCACCTACAACCAACTCGGCCACTACGTGTCCGACGAGCCCGACGACATCGCCGATGAGCTCGCGCACTTCGACGACCTCGGTGGTATCCGATCGAGCGGCCACTACCCGTGGGGTTGGGCGCTCGCCGGGAACACGCCGTTCCGTCGGTGGAAGCGTTACACCTTCGAGGGCGGCGTCCGCGATCCGTTCGTGATCACCGGACCGGGCGTCGACGACCCGGGCGGCGTCCGAACCCAGTACTGCCATGCCGTCGACGTGCTGCCGACCGTCCTCGATCTGTGCGGCGTCGCTGTGCCCGCGGAGATCGCCGGAATCGAGCAGATGAGTCTCGACGGCGTGAGCCTGGTTCCGGTCATCGATGACGCCGCCGCGCCCGAGGCACGCACCAGCCAGTACTACGAGTGTTGGGGCAGTCGAGCGATGTACCACGAGGGGTGGAAGGCAGTCACCGACCACGTCAACCAGCTGACCGCGGCCGAACGCGACCAGATCACCGGCAGCCACGACTTCGCGACCGATACCTGGGCGCTGTTCGACACCCGCACGGATCCGACCGAGTCGCGAGATCTCGCCGCCGAGGAGCCCGAGCGCCTCACCGACCTCGTCCAACGCTGGTTCGCCGAGGCCGAACGCAACCAGGTCTTCCCGCTCGATGACGGCGCGGTGAATCGAATCACCCACATGCACGTGCCCTGGACCGCGGCGCGCGCCAGCTTCGTGTTCGCGCCCGGCGACAAGATCCACGAAGTCGCGGGACCCAACATTGCCGGCGGGTTTCGCATGGTCGCGACCTTCGACGAGGCGGTGCCGCAATCGGGGCACTCGGTCCTGTGTGAGCAGGGAGACTGGATCTCCGGTTGGGCCTGGTACCTCGTGGAGGGCGAGGCCCGATGGTGCATCGCCGACAAGACCGGCGCGCATCGCGTCCAGGCGCCGATCCCACCGTCGACGAAGGTGCTCGCGGCCGAAGGGATCATCGGGACCGGCGGGCTCGCGGTGGTGCTCACCGCCGATGGCGTCGAGATCACGCGACGCGCGCTCGGCGTGCATCCACCACTTGCGTGGGCACCCGACGGTGCGTTTCTCACGATCGGGTACGGCCGACCGTTCCCCGTCTCCGACGACTATCAACCGCCCGCACCCGCGCCCGCCTCGCTCCTCGACGTCTCGATCCGG
>JAENVU010000443.1 GCA_016650415.1 Acidimicrobiia bacterium | reverse complement strand
TCGGGACGTCGGCACGATCGAGGAATCGGTACGCAAGGAGCTTCACCCGGTCGTTGACGAGGAACCAGGCCAGCGCGTAGCCCCACACGAAGAGCGCCCAGCCCCAGCCGAGGGGGGTCATGAACACGCCGTACACCGCGAGCAGCGTCGCGACCACCTGCGTGCCGAACACCGCGATCAGCAAGGTGCGCGCCGGGCGGGTGGACCAGAACGGGCCGCGCGTGCGCGTCAGAAAGATCGTGAGGTGTCCCGCGACGGACAACTTCAGGTACATCAGCGTCTGGATATGGTGACGGTCGAGGTCGAAGACCCGTTCCGCGAGCGCGAACAAGCCGAACGCGGAGACGACACCCATGACGCCGAGCACCGCGGCGATCCCGAGCACCACGCGCATGTTCCAGGCCTCGGGTTGCTGCTGATAGTGGACATTGTCATAGGCGATCGACAGGATCGCGCCGTCGTTGAGGAGGGCCAGGATCACGATCATCACCGCCGTCAACGGATAGAAGTTGAAGATCAGGATGGCGAGGGTGATGAACAACAGCACGCGCAGCGTCTCGGCGATGCGATAGATCGCGTAGCTGTTCATCCGCTGGAAGATCCTCCGGCTCTCCTTGATCGCGTCGATGATCACGGTGAGCCCCGCCGTGGTCAGCACGATGGACGCGGCCGCGCGCGCCGCGTCGGTCGCGCCGGAGACGGCGATGCCACAGTCGGCCTTCTTCAGCGCGGGCGCGTCGTTCACGCCGTCGCCCGTCATGCCGACGATGTGGCCGCGCCGCTGCAGGACGTCCACGATGTGGAACTTGTGCTCGGGGTAGACCTGGGCGAACCCGTCCGCATCGTCGATCGACTGCGCACCCGACGCGGACTCGCGGTGCTCGACGTCGCCGAGCATGGCCGCGTCGAGGATGTCGGAGCCGGTCCCCAGCTTCTTGGCCGTCTCCTTGGCGATGGCCAGCGCGTCACCGGTCACCATCTTCACCGCGACGCCCATCGTTCGGGCAGTGGCGATCGTCTCCGCAGCGTCGGCGCGGGGCGGGTCGAACAGGGGCAGGACACCGAGGAACTGCCACTCGCCGCCACCGTCATCGTCGCAACGCGCGACCCCCAGCGAACGGAACCCACGCGCCGCAAACCCGTTGACCGCGTCGTCGACAGCCGGCTGCACCTCTGCCGCGTTCGCGGCCAACGCCAGGATGACCTGCGGCGCGCCCTTCGTCACCCTGAACGCGGCTCCGTCTCCATCCACGACCGCCGCTTCGGTGCGCTTGCGCACCGCGTCGAACGGCTGAAACTTGCCGAAGCGGTAGCCGTGCAGCGTCCGGTCATCGGGCAGGCCCCCGAGCACGGCCCGGTCGATGGGGTCGTCGTTGTCGGTTCGCGAGGCCAGAGCCGCGCACAGGACGACCTGATCGACGGTGACATTCGGGACGGCGAAGGGGTCGCCCAGGGTCAACGAGTTCTGGGTCAAGGTGCCGGTCTTGTCCGCGCAGAGCACGTCCACGCCCGCCAACTCCTCGATAGCCGCGAGTCGGCTCACGATCGCCTGCTGCTTGGCCAGCACCCGAGCTCCGACGGCCATCGTCACCGACAACACGGTCGGCATCGCCACCGGGATCGCGGCCACGGTCAGCACCAACGCGAACTGGACGGTCGTGAGAATCGGGTCGCCCCGGACGAGCGCGACGACAATGATCAGGACCACCAGCGCGGCGGCGAGGAGAATCAGGGCGTTGCCGATCTTCAACACGGCCCGCTGGAAATGGCTGATCGTGCGCGCCTCCTGCACCAGCTGGGTCGTCTTGCCGAAATAGGTCGCGGCGCCGGTTGCATAGACGAGGGCGTTGCTCTCACCCTGGCGGAGGATCGACCCCGAGAACACCGCGTCGCCCGGGTGGCGTGCGGCGGGCAGGGACTCCCCCGTCAGGGCCGACTGATCGACTTCGATCGGGTCACCCTCGAGCAACCGGGCATCGGCCGGGACGATGTCGCCCAGGCGCAGGCGGATCACGTCGCCGCGCACCAGGTCACGTGCCGGGCTT
>JAENVU010000442.1 GCA_016650415.1 Acidimicrobiia bacterium | reverse complement strand
GGTGATCTGCGGTACGACCTCGCGATCTCGGCCGGTCCTCGCCGGCTGCCGACCTTGGCCGACGCGGGCATCTCGACGCCGGCCGCAGCCGTCGTGCCGGCACCTCTGGACGACCGCGGCACTGCGCTCTGGCCGGTTGGGCTCGGGGTGTTGGTCGCGCTCGCCGGGTTCGTGTGGATGGTGCGCCGTACCGGCCGGTCGGTGATGGGTTCGGACCCGACCGCATGACGAAGCTGCGCGCCGGGGTCGTTGCGCTGCTGATCGGCGCCGGAGTCACGGGACTCGGATACGGGATCGCGGGTGCCGGTGCCGGTGCCTCCGGTCCCACTCCACTGGGGCCCGGGCTCGTGACCATCGACGTCGGCATCGAGCACAGCCGGTTCGATGTCAGTGCGTACCGAGTTCGGGTCGGGACCCTCGTGCGGTTCGTCGTGACCAACCACGATCCCATCAACCACGAATTCGTCGTTGGTGATGCATCGGTCCACGCGCACCATGAACACGGCACGGAGTCGAGCCATCCGCCGGTCCCCGGGGAAGTGTCGGTGGGTCCGGGCGAGCGTGCGGTGACGGTCATGCGCTTCGACCGTGCCGGTCACGTCACCTATGCGTGTCACCTCCCCGGCCACCTCGCGTACGGCATGGTCGGTGAGATCGAGGTCGTACCGATCGCGGGGTGAACCGCAGCCGGTGCCGTCAGTGGCGGTGGAGATCGAGCAGTGCGTGCGGTGGCATCGTGTGGTCCTTGTCCAACCACTCGCCGCTCGACGCCCGGGCGCGCTCGATCAGCTCGTCGGTATGGGAGAAGTCGACGGGGGAGACGTCGAGCGGACACAGCGGTGGGAGCACCACGATCTCGACCTCGTTTTCGAACCGCTCGACGTCCCGGGCCAGTCCCTGGGCGAGCATCAGGGTCAACGCCTGGATCGCGACCCCGAGCGCGGTCTTCGGCGACTGGCTCAACGCACACGCGTACCCGGTCGGCAAGACGTAGATCTTCGTCGCGCCGGCGTGGACCGCGTGGGTGATGGGGACGTTGTTCGCCACTGCGCCGTCGACCAACACGCGGTCGCTGATCGTGACCGGTCGAAACACCCCCGGAATCGCGGCGCTGGCCGAGATGGCGTCGACCGCGTCGCCCTCGGTGAGGACGACTTCCTCCCCGGTCAGAATGTCGGTCGCGACGACTCGTATCGGCGTGGGCGCATCTTCGAGTCGTTCGAAGGCGAGATGGCGACGCAGGATCGCGCGCAGACCGCGGGCGGACACGAGGTGATCGCGGCGACCGACGAAGCCGAGAACGCCCCGGAGATCGTTGGGAAACACGTCGTTGCGACGGATGGATCGCCAGGCGTCGGCCAGCGCGATGGCACCGTCACGGCCCGGATTGCCGGCCAGCCATCCCGCATTGACCGCGCCGACCGACGTGCCCACCACGAGGTCGGGCACGATGTCGCGCTCGGCGAGCGCGAGCACCATGCCGGCCTGCACCGAGCCGAGGCTGCCACCGCCGGAGAGAACGAACGCCGTGGTCATGTCGTCGACCCTAGGGTCGGACGTCAACGGTGCGATGCCGCGATCGTCGCCGCGACCGCCCGGTAGGCGGGCTTGGGTTGGTACGAATCGTCGAACAGCAAGGGGGCCGTGCCGGGGCCGAGGAAATCGTTCAGCCAGGTATGGGCGTCGGTCACACCCCAGAGCGTCACTTCGTTGCAGGTCCGGACGTCGAGGCAGGCCCGCACGACATCGGCGTACCTGGTCGCCTGCGCAACGGGATCATGATTCGGCGTCGGGATGTCGAGTTCGGTGATCGCGGTACGCAGGCCGACGGATTGCCAGTCTCGCAGCACCACTTCCAAGCCGGGACGGTCCGGAGCGCCTCCGAGGAAATGCGCTTGCAGTCCCACACCGTCGATGGGCGCGCCGGCCGCGCGGAGTCGCTGGACGAGCGCCATGAGCGCTTGGTGTTTCGGTCCCGGACCTTCGGCGAGTGACTCGTTGACGAAGAGCTTCGCGGTCGGGTCCAGCCGATGCGTGAGCCGGAAGGCGCGGACCATCCACTTCTCGCCGAGGATCCGGGTCAGCACGTTGGTGTCGAGTTGGCTCCCCGTGGTCTCGAGTGGCTCGTTGACGACGTCCCACCGATCGGTCACCTTCGCGTACCGGGTGACGACGGCGGTGATGTGTTCGTCGATCAGGCCCTGCATCGATGCGGCGTCGGGCGCGGCCGCGACGTAGTCGGGAAGGATCGTGAACTGCTTCGCGCTCGTCGAGTTGGCCCACACGAGCGTGTGCCCTCGAATCTGTTGGTGATGGGCCCGCGCGAATTGTGCGACCGCGTCGGCCGCACCCCAGGTGAACCGGCCCCGAGCCGGTTCGGTCGACTCCCACTTGAACGCCGACTCGGGCGTGATCGAGTTGAACTCGTCGCCGACGATGCGGGCATAGTCCGGAGACCCGCTGAGGTACTCGGGCTGAACCGCGGCACCGATCATCACTCCGTGGTCGGTTGCCAGTTGGCGCAGCGAGCAGTCCGACGGGTCCGGGCGCGCGCAGGCGCGGGCCGGTGTCGCGGGGGGAGTGGCCCGGCGGCCGGCTGAGGCGCCGCAGGCGCTGCACGCGATCACGGCACTCGCGACGAGCATGACGAGCGGCACCCGGCGAACGGCGGGGGCGCGCTCGTGCACGCGGGCATCGGACATCCGAGCCAGTATGCCCGGGGTGGGAGACGAGTCGGGTCGGCCCGAATGCACGATTCCCGGTCGCCGATTTACAATGTTCACGATGGCGAGCCGGGGGGCCCAACTCAGTCGAGAACTGGTGGTGGACGCCGCGCGCGAACTCGTCGCGCGGGATGGTCTCGAGGGTCTGTCCTTGCGCCGGGTCGGGGCCAAACTCGGGGTCAGCGCCCCGGCGCTCTATGCCTACGTCGACAACAAATCGGACCTCCTCCGGGGCATCGCCGAGGTGGAGTTCGAGAGCCTCTTGGAGCAGTGCACCGCGGTCGAGTCCCTGAGCCCGATCGAGCGGATCCGGGCCCAGGTCACCGCGTACGTCGAGCATGCGCTGGCGCACCCGTCCTTGTTCCAGGTCATGTTCCTCTTCCGGCCGGGGGTCGTGCCCCAGCCCGCGGTCGACGAACTGCCCGCCGCGACCAAGGTCTTCACGCTGGGTTCGGTGGCAATCGAGGAAGCGATGCGCACGGGGGCCCTGCGCCCGCAAGATCCGTTCGCGGTCGCCCTGGCCCTGTGGGCGGCGGCCCACGGGACCGCGACCGTCCTGCTGGCGGATCTGAACCTCGGCGCCGACCTCGATCGGTTGGTCCTCGACACGGTGATCGACAACCTCCTGCGTGGTCTCGCCGCGCCCACCATCTGAGCGATGAGGTTCCGAATG
>JAENVU010000441.1 GCA_016650415.1 Acidimicrobiia bacterium | reverse complement strand
TCTGCCTCGTCAGTTGGCGAACCGGGGTGATCGTCTCGTGTTCTCCAATGGCGTGCTGGTGCTGGCCAGTGTCGCTGGTCTGTTGATCGTCGCGTTCGGGGGCGTGACGAACAAGCTCATCCCGCTCTATGCGGTCGGCGTCTTCGCGTCTTTCACGCTGTCGCAGACCGGTATGGTCCGTCATCATCAGAAGGAACGCGAGCCGCGGTGGAAGTTCAACGCGGTGCTGAACGGAGTCGGCGCGTTCACAACGTTCGTCATCTTCCTCGTCATCGCCATCACGAAGTTCAAGAGCGGGGCGTGGGTCGTGCTGGTGGTGATCCCGCTCATCATCTGGCTCTTCAAGTCGATCCATACGCACTACTCGACGATCGAGAAGGGCCTGGAGGCCGACGCCGATTACAAGGTCCGGCCGATGAACCACACGGTGGTCGTGCTGGTGGGCACCGTGCACCGGGGTTCGTTGGAGGCACTGGCCTACGCGAAGTCGTTGCGCCCGTCTCGTCTGCTCGCAGTCACCGTGGTCTCCGACGAGGACGAGCAGGAGAAGATCGCCCGTCAATGGGCGCACTACGGGATCGATGTGCCACTCGAAATCGTGTTCTCGCCCTACCGAGAACTGGCGCGGCCGGTGCTGCGGTTCGTGGAGGAGATCGATGCGACCCGCTCGAACGACATCGTCACCGTGGTGATCCCGGAGTTCGTCGTCAGTTCGTGGTGGGGGCAATTGCTCCACAACCAGAGCGCCCTCTTTCTCAAGGGCCGGCTGCTGTTCCGGAAGGGCACCGTGGTCACCTCGGTCCCGTATCACGTGTGATTCGGCGTCCGGGCGGCCCAGATGCGCTTCCCGTGCTCGCTTCGATCGCGCCTCGGGTGGCTTGGCTAGATTGACTCCCTTCGCGACGGACCTTTAGCGTCGCCGGGCTTTGGGGCACCACGGCTTCGTGAGCGCGCCCGTTTCAACCACAAGGAGCACCGCAGCACATGAGCACCGTCATTGCCGAAGGCAGCTACCAAGTCTTCAAACTGGGTTCGACTGAGTGGTTCTGGCTCGTGTTCTCCGCGGTGACCGCGGTGTTGGCGATCCTCGTCGGGTTCTTCCTCATGAAGGGAGTTCTCGCGGCGGAGACCGGCACCCCGACAATGGTGGAGATCGCGCTCGCGATCCAAGAGGGTGCGATGGCATACCTCAAGCGCCAGTTCAAGACCATCGCGGTCATCCTCATCCCGCTGGCGATCATCGTGTTCGCCACCGCAACCGAAGTCGCGAAGCCCGGAGCCGGGACTTTCCAACGCCTGGACCTGATACCGAGCGACGGGTCTGCGGGCCTCTCCTTCGTGTCCTCGGGTCTGTTCCGCACGCTGGCGTTCATCGCCGGCTGTTTCATGTCGGGCCTGACCGGTTTCATCGGTATGAGCCTTGCCGTACGCGGCAACGTACGTACTGCAGCCGCCGCAAAGAGGGGATCGCTCCCGGCGGCCCTCAAGGTCGCCTTCCGCACCGGCGGCGTCGCCGGCATGTTCACCGTCGGCCTCGGTCTGCTCGGTGCGACCGCCATCATCATGATCTTCCAGAACACGGCGTCCGCGATGCTCATCGGTTTCGGTTTCGGTGGCTCGCTGCTCGCGCTCTTCCTCCGCGTCGGCGGTGGCATCTTCACCAAGGCCGCCGACGTCGGCGCCGACCTCGTCGGCAAGGTCGAAGCCGGTATCCCCGAAGACGACCCGCGCAACCCCGCCACGATTGCCGACAACGTCGGCGACAACGTCGGCGACTGCGCCGGTATGGCGGCCGACCTCTTCGAGTCCTACGAGGTCACGCTCGTCGCGTCCATCATCCTCGGTGTCGCGGCGTTCCAGTCCATCGGTGCCAACCCGGCACTCGGGCTCGTGTTCCCGCTCGCGGCTCGGGCCATCGGCGTGCTGGCGTCGATCGTCGGTGTGTTCGCGGTGCGGGCGACCGACAAGGACAAGTCGGCGATGGCGCCGATCAACCGCGGCTTCCTGACCGCCGG
>JAENVU010000440.1 GCA_016650415.1 Acidimicrobiia bacterium | reverse complement strand
GCAGGGGGTCGTACTCCATCGTGAGCACGATCGCCGGTGGCAACCCGCTCAGATCCGGCGCCCGCAAGGGCGACACCCGCGCATCGTCACCCTCGGCGGCGGTCGTCAGGTAGTTGGCGTAGAACCACCGCATCGCGTCGCGGGTCAGGAAGTACCCCTCGGCGTTGTCCTCCATCGATCGTGAGGTAAACTCGTGATCGGTCACCGGGTAGATCAGGAGTTGCGCGGCGAGCGCCGGGCCCGACTCCCGTGCGAGCTGGGCCATCACTGCGGCGAGATTCCCTCCGGCGCTGTCGCCGGCGACCACCAGGCGGGCAGGATCGCCCCCGAGCTCGTCGGCGTGCGCATGGACCCAGCTCAGCGCGGCGTAGGCATCCTCCACCGCCGCCGGGAACCGATGCTCGGGGGCAAGGCGGTAGTCGACCGAGACGATGACGGCATCGATCTCCTTGGCCAGGGCGCGACAGGTGGCGTCATGCGTCTCGAGTGAACCCAGCACCCAACCGCCGCCGTGGAAGAACACGACGACGGGCTTCGACGCGGCGCCCTCGGGACGATAGAGACGAATCGGTATGTCGCCCGCCGGGCCGGGGACGGCGGCGTTCTCCACCCGCGGGAGTTCGATCGTGCTGGGCAGGACCATTGCATTCATCAACCCCCTGATCACATCGGGGTCGGTGCCCTCCGTCAGTGTCGCGATGCCCAAAGCCTCGATTCCGTCGATGACCATCTGCGCCTGAGGGTCGAGTGCCACCGCTGCTCCTTAGGATTCGGGGGGTACAGCCTCGCGCAACTGCCGTGACAACGCCCGTAAGGCCCGGCCACGGTGGGAGATCTGCTGCTTCTCGGTCATGGACATCTCGGCGAAGGTGCGCCCGCCGCTCCCCGCGGGGACGAACACCGGGTCGTAGCCGAACCCACCCGATCCCCTGGGCGAGTCGGCGATCACACCTTCCACGACGCCGTCGGCCACCACTTCGGAACCGTCGGGTCGAACCAAGACCACCACGGTACGGAACCGCGCCGTGCGCGCGTTCCTGCGTGCCGACTCCATCGCGCCGAGCAGATGAGCGACGTTGGCGGCGTAGGTCGCATCGGGTCCTGCGTACCGCGCGCTGAACACGCCCGGCGCGCCCCCGAGCGCGTCGACTTCGAGGCCGGTGTCGTCGGCCAACGCGGCGAGACCGGTGGCCGCACCCAACGCCAGCGCCTTCAACCGGGCATTCGCGAGCAGCGTGTCGCCGGTCTCGTCCACGTCGGGGAGGTCGACCGGTCGAGGGATCAGATCGAATCCCTGATCGGCCAGCGCGGCTTCGATCTCACGGGCTTTGTCGGGGTTGGCGGTCGCCAGCACGACCCGTTCCGTCATCGGGGCGCGGGCGGCACCGCCAGCATCTCGGCCTGGAGCGCCAGGATCTCGCCGATGCCGTGCTCGGCCAGCCCCAACAGCGAATCCAGTTCACCGCGGCTGAACGCCAGGCCTTCCGCGGTCCCCTGCACTTCGATGAACTTCCCGGCCCCGGTCATCACGACGTTCATGTCGACCTCGGCGGTCGAGTCTTCGGCGTAGTCCAGATCGAGGCTCGGGAGCGCGCCCACGATGCCCACCGAGATTGCCGCGCACGAGTCGGTCATGGGATGGGCGGCGAGTTTGCCGGTCGCCATCAGGCGCGAGCACGCATCGTGGAGCGCGAGGTACCCACCACAGATAGAGGCCGTGCGCGTCCCGCCGTCGGCCTGGAGCGCGTCACAGTCGACGGTGATCTGCACTTCGGCCAACATCGAGAGATCGGTGACCGCGCGCAACGACCGGCCGATCAACCGCTGGATCTCCTGCGTCCGGCCGCTCTGCTTCCCGCGGGCCGCTTCGCGATTGACTCGCTCCGGCGTCGAGCCGGGGAGCATGGAGTACTCGGCCGTGACCCAGCCCTTCCCGCTTCCGCGCAGCCAGGGCGGAACCCGCTCCTCGACCGACGCGGTGCACAGCACCCGCGTCCGGCCCATCTCGACCAACACCGATCCGGCCGCGAGTTCGGTGAAGTCACGCGTGAAGGTCAATGGTCGGAGCTGGTCGGGCTCGCGCCCGTCGTTGCGGATACCCATGGGGGCCTTTCGGTCGATGAACGACGACGCCGGGTCGGGTTCAGATAGGAACGACAAGATCGACGGCCGCGAGGGTGGCCCGCGCGCCGAACGCCTCGGATCCTTCCCCAACGACCACGGCCGGGTCGACCTCAGGCCAGAGGTGGGTCAGCACCAGGCGCTCTGCGCCGGCGGCGCGCGCCGCCGCGCCGGCCTGGGTCCCCGACAGGTGGATCGGTGATCGCCGGTCATCGTGACGGTACGACGCCTCCGAGAGCACGACATCCGCGCCGGGAGCGAACGCGTCGACGGACCAGTTCGGTCCCGTGTCGGAGGTGTAGATCATCCGGCGGTCGGCCGCGTTGGTCAGCTCCACGGCGTAGGTGGGTGGCGGGTGATCGGTTCGCGAGAACGCCAGGCGGAGGTCTCCGACCGGGGCCGGATCGCCCGGGTCGATCGCCAGCCATGCGAACGTGTCGCCCCAGCTCGCGAGCGCGCCCATCGCCTCCTCGGTGCCGGCGGGAGCGAAGACCGGGAACCCGGTTCGTTCGAGCCCGTACCGATACATGACATGGAGTCCATAGAGATCCACGCAATGATCAGGGTGGGTGTGGGTGATCACCACGGCGGTCAGATCCGCCGGGTCGATCTGACGCTGAAGGTTGACGAAGCTGCCGTTGCCGCAATCGATCCAGATCGCGGTGTCGCCCTCTCGGACCAGATACCCGCTACAGGCCGCTCCGGCGGCCGGTGAACCGTAGGAACCCGAGCAACCCAGGACGGTCAGCTCCACTGCCAGGCCTCCACGTCGACGACTTCGGGGCCGAGAAAGCGAGCTCCGAGCGCGGCGAACGTCGTCGCATCGCCCGACGTGACGAAGTGGTGGGACACCGCGGGCGTGACCGGCGCGCCGGCCGAGTCGCTCACGAGCCGCCGGGCCGCGAACGCGGTTTCGTCGGCGCTCGACACCAACACGACATCGGGACCCATCACGTCGCCGATGGTGCGGGCGAGCAGCGGGTAATGCGTGCATCCCAGCACGAGGGTGTCGACACCGGCGCGGCGCACCGGCTCGAGCAGTCGCTCGGCGAGCACGTGCACCTGGTCCGAGTCGACATCACCGGCTTCGACGAACTCGACGAACCCCGGGCAGGCCGCGCAGGTCAGTTCGACGCCGGCGACGGCCGCGGCCCGTTGGTAGGCGCCGGAGGCAATCGTGCCCACCGTCCCGATCACCCCGACGCGACCCGATTCGGTCACCGCCGCGGCAGCCCGTACCCCCGGCTCGACGACGCCAATGATCGGGATCTCGGTGCGTTCGACCAGCGCATCGAGCGCGACCGACGTCGCGCTGTTGCACGCCACGACGATCATTTGCGCACCCCGGTCGACCAGGAGATCGCCGATTTCCAGCGCGTACTTCAAGACCTCGTCGGCCGGCTTCGGGCCGTACGGAAACCGGCCGGTGTCGCCGAAGTAGACGGTGGGAATCCCCGGTACGAGATCGATGAGCGCACGAAGGACCGTCAATCCACCCAGCCCGGAGTCGAAGACGCCGATCGGGCCCACCTCGCGGCTGGGCGCAGTCATCATCGCTGCACGCTACCGGCGGTCGCGGCGCGTCGGAGGCGATCGCGCACCGCGATGCCGATCCCGACTGCTGCCGGCGGGACCGCAACCACCACGTCGATTCCCATTTCGTCGGCGGCCCGCAGGGCGGCGTAGAGCACCCGGGCGTACTCGTCGACGGTCACAACTGTGGCCAAGGTCACCGCGGAGTCGAGACCGACGACGTCGGCGGCGAGGCCGAGGACACCCACCCGGTGCCCCCCGTCACGAAGGCGGACGACCGCGGACTCGACCTCGGCCGCGGCCACCAGCTCCACCCGAGCATCCGGCGCGTAGTGAGCCGGGAGGCTGCCCGGCGCCCGGGTCGTACCGCCGATGTTCGGTGCCCGCCCGAGCACCGCTTCGATCATCTCGGACGTGATCCGACCGGGCCGCAGGACCGCCACCTCGTCGCCCGTGCACTCGACGATCGTCGACTCGACGCCGACCACGCAGGGGCCGCCATCGAGTATTCGATCCACATCGTCACCGAGTTCTCGCCGCACGGCATCGGCCGTCGTGGGGCTCACCTGTCCGAACCGATTCGCCGAGGGCGCGGCAACTCCGCCACCGAAGGCCCGCAGCAGATCGAGCGCGAGCGGGTGATCCGGCACCCGCAGCCCGACGGTGTCGAGACCACCGGTCGCGAGCCTGGACACGCGAGGACCGGCCCGCGTCACGAGAGTCAGGGGTCCCGGCCAGAACTGTGCGGCCAGCTCGCGAGCCGTGTCGGGGACGTCGATGGCCCATTCGTCGAGGGCGGATGACGCTCCCACATGCACGATCACCGGGTGATCGGTCGGACGGCCCTTCACGGCGAAGAGCCGGGCCAACGCGTCGGGGTTCTCGGCATCGGCACCCAGCCCGTAGACCGTCTCGGTCGGAAACGCCACCAGCCCGCCGGCCCGAAGGGTCGCGACCGCACGGGCGATCTCGCTCGCGGGACTCACCAGTAGTTGATGCGGCTGGCGCGTTCCTCGACGACATCGAGATCGTCGGTCCACGCACCGGAGGACAAGTACTTCCAGCCGCCGTCCGGCAACAGCGTGACGACCGTTCCCCGCTCCATCCGCGATGCGACCTTCGCGGCCCCTGCAACTGCGGCTCCCGACGAGATCCCGGCAAACACTCCGCACTCGTCGAGCAGGCGGCGGGTCCATTGGATCGACTCGCGGTTGCGCACGATTGTCTTGCGGTCCAGGACATCCGGGTCGAAGATCGGCGGGACGAAGCCGTCGTCGAGGCTCCGGAGTCCTTGGACCAACTCCCCCGCCGGGGGTTCGACCGCGATGATCTGCACGTCGGGGTTCTGTTCCTTGAGGAACCGACCGACCCCCATCAGCGTGCCGCTCGTGCCGAGCCCGGCAACGAAGGCGTCGACCTCCGGGCAATCGGCCCAGATCTCGGGGCCGGTCCCCGAATAGTGCGCCAACGGATTCGCGGGGTTTCCGTATTGGTAGAGGAACGCGTACTCCGGCTCGGCCGCGGCGATCTCCTGCGCCCGGCGAATCGCGCCGTTGCTGCCCTCGGCACCCGGACTCAGTGTGACCTCGGCCCCGAAGATCTCAAGGAGCTGTCGACGCTCGACGCTCACGTTCTCGGGCATCACGACTCGGAGGCCATACCCGCGCAGCTTCGCCACCAGCGCCAATCCGATGCCGGTATTGCCCGACGACGGCTCGAGGATCGTGCACCCCGGGCGGAGCACGCCATCGCGCTCGGCCAGATCGACCATCATTCGGGCAATGCGGTCCTTGGAACTCCCGCCCGGGTTCTGGCCTTCGAGCTTGGCGTAGATCCGGACGTCGGGATTCGGGCTCAGCGCATGGATCCCGACGAGTGGAGTGTTCCCGATCAGATCGAGGATGCTCTCGTGGCGCACGGTGTGACGCTGACGTGGGTCAGCCGCCCGCGACGGCGGGCAGGATCGAGATCACGTCGCGATCGGTGACCGGGGTCGCGAGCTTGTCGAGGTAGCGAATGTCGTCGTCGTTCACGTACACGTTGACGAACTTGTGCAACGCGCCGGTCTCGTCGATCAACTGACCTTCGAGGCCCGGATGCGCGGATGTCAGCGCCGCGAACAACTCGCCGACGGTCGCGCCCTCCGCGGTCACGGATGCCGCGCCTTCCGCATGGACACGCAACAAAGTGGGAAGTCGAACCTCAGCCATCATGTGAGCCTATAACTCCGACCTCTGGGGTCGAGATTCCCGGTGGTG
>JAENVU010000439.1 GCA_016650415.1 Acidimicrobiia bacterium | reverse complement strand
GAGGAAGCGCTGATGGCGCGCTACGGCGAGTTGAGCCAGCAGCGCGAGGCGAACGAGATCGACGAGGCGACGTTCGAGCAGGAGCGCATCGCGATCTTCGTCGAACTCGGCCTGGTTCCCGCCGGCGAGAGCTAAACGCCGTCGGCTCAGTCCTCGACGGGCGCCCGCTCGAGATCCGGGGACCGTCGGGCGCGTCGTGCCCACCGTGTCCCAGAGGTGTGGGTGAATCTGGCGGAGATCGTGACGGGTCCAGGTGCATGCGGGAAACCCCACCACGTACCCCGGAACGACCACGACGACGAATTCCACGATCTGCCTCTGCCCGAGATTTTTACGAAACTCAGTCTCGCGCACAGTATCGGCCGTTCTCCGCTCGGGTGACCTTTCGCGAAGATTTGATAGCCCTGTGGGTGTACGCGACTTGACCCGGTTCGACACCGACGCGCACCGTGTGGCGGTGGCTCTCGCAGGTTGTGGAGTACTCGATCAGTCCGACGAGTGGAGGCGACGCCGGTGAAGCGATCACTCGGCGTGGCAGTCGCACTTGTCCTCGGGGTGGGTGCGTGCGGCTGGGTCGGACCGCGTCCTGCGGGAAACCCACCCGCTGGGTCGGTGCTGATCGAATGTGATCACGCGGCCGCCCCACTTGTCATCGCGGTGACCAGTCATCTCGATCCGGCGTGTGACTACACCGGGGGCGTGACGATCACCGCGTCCGACATCACGTTCGACTGTCAGGGTGCGGTGATCCGGGGCACGACCTCCGGCACGGGCATCACGATCGTCAGCCCCGTCGACGTCGACATGAGCAACGTCACGGTGCAGAACTGCCGCACCGCGGGATTCCTGAACGGGATCCGGATGACCCGCACCGGGTTCCGGGATCTCGCCGCGGGCGTCGAGTACGAGCATCATCTGCGGGACATCGTGATCAAGGACACCTCGGTGGTGGGTTCACGTGGTGTCGGTGTCTATGTCGATGCGTACGTCACGCGTGTGACCTTGACCGGTCTCATCGTCAGTGGTGCGGGAAGCACCGGTATCTACCTCGAGACGGGATCGCGCGAGAACACGGTCGCGGGGAACTCGTTCATCAACAACGGATTCGTCGAGAACGGTCCCGGTGGATCGCTCTACGACTTCGGCGGGACGACCCTCGCGTTCTGGGGTACGGGGCGTGAGGGTCTTGCGATCGACGGTTCCTCCAACAACGTGGTGCGCGACAACTGGTTCCACGGCAACTCCGCCGGCGGAATCTTCCTGTACACGAACTGTGGGGAGTACCCGGATCGCACTCGCTACTTCGAGCGGCGCTACCCGTCGGATCGCAACGTCATCACCAACAACGTGTTCGACAGCGGCTGGACCGGCGTGTGGGTCGGTTCCCGCATGGGGGAGAACGTCTTCCCGATGGAGTGCAGCAACGTTCCGTATTTCGAAGCGCCCGTCACTCAGTACACGCTGGACCGCGCGGCCGACAACGTGATCCGCGGCAACCAGTTCAACGGTCCCGACTACGGCGTGCGAGTCGAGGACGACGGTACCCAGGTGCTGGACAACCTGTTCCTCGGACCCGACGCGGGCCATCACGCGATCGTTGTCGGCACGCCGTACCGGACCCAGTACTTGAGCGATCCGGTGCACAACACGCGCATCCAGGGAAACAAATCCGAGATCGTCGGCAATCCGAATCCGTTCCGTTGGGTGCATGGCGTCGACGGTCTCGTCGATCTCGACAACACCGCGCTGGGGCTCCCGACGGCGATCTGTGAAGGCGTGACGCTGCCGCGCGGACCGTTCGTCATGGCCCTCGAGGTCGGTCTTCCGAACCCCGACGGTTCGATTCCGCCCCGCCCTGATCTCGCCTTCCCGGTCCTCGGGCCGCTCCCGCCGTGCGTCGGCGCGACCTAGCGATGGGGTTCCGAACGGTGGTCGTCGCCGGCGCGGTGCTGATACTCGGCGCCTGTTCGAGCGGCGGTACGAGCCGGTCGTCGGCGACGACCGAGACGTCGAAGACCGGCGCGACGGCGTCGACGACCACGCCGGCCGCGGGCGCCACACCCGACTACGCCGTGGGTGTGCGAACGGAGACGTTCGAGAACGCGAGCCGCGCGCTCACTGCGAAGGATGGCGACCCACCGCCGGGGCCGAGGGTCCTGGAGACGACGATCTACTACCCGGCGCGCGGCACCGGCGGTGGGGTACCCACCGACGATCCGCCGATTGCGAATGGCGGACCGTTTCCGTTGATCGTGTTCGCGCACGGGTTCTCGGCGAGCCCATCGGTCTACGCGGGGTTGACCGCGGAGTGGGCGCGCGCCGGGTATGTCGTCGCGGTGCCTCGGTTCCCCGGTTCGAACGCCGCGGCCGTGGGCGGGCCCGATGCGGGCGACTACGTCAACCAGCCGGCCGATGTGCACACGGTGATCTCGGGGATGACCGAAATGAGCAGGCAGCCGGGCGGCCCCTTGGCCGGCTTGGTGCGGGCGGGCGCGGTGGGCGTGGCCGGCCATTCCCTCGGCGGGATCACGACGTTGGGCGCAGCCGCGAACACCTGTTGTCGGGATCGGCGGATTGGAGCCGCGGTCGTGCTCTCGGGCGATCCGTTGAGCTTTCCGACGGGGAAGTTCGACTACGCCAAGACACCGCCGCTCCTGCTCGTGCACGGCACTGCG
>JAENVU010000438.1 GCA_016650415.1 Acidimicrobiia bacterium | reverse complement strand
CCGTCGATGCGCCAACAGACCGAGCCCGATGTCGATGTCGAGAACACGGCCACCGTCGGCCGAGTGGTGGTGCTCGGCCTCGCGCTCGCCATCCCCGGATTCATCGCGGTCACGCGACCGGCGGCCGCCCGCTCCGACCGGCTGGTCCTGGGCGGCGTCGTGTTCTGTCTCACCGCGCTCGCCATTCTTCGGATCGTTCGCGCCATCCGCGGTCGAGCGCGGTCCGAGGCGCGACTCGTGCACCTCAGCCAGCACGACGCCCTGACCGGATTGCCCAACCGCACCGGCGCCCAGCGGCACCTGACGGCCGCACTGGAAGCCGCGGCCGAGGACCACACGCCGATCGCACTGCTGTTGGTCGACATCGACCGGTTCAAATTGGTGAACGACAGTCACGGTCATGGGTTCGGCGATGAACTCATCTCCATCGCCGCGACGCGGGTCCGGCGATCAACCCGTCCGCTCGACGTGGTCGCACGCGTCGGTGGTGACGAGTTCCTCATCATCATTCATGGTGTCGACGGCGATCAGGAACTCCTCGACCTCGCCCACCGCACCCGCCGATTGTTCTCCGAGCCATTCGTGATCCACGGATCCGAGGTCGCATCGTCTGCGTCGGTTGGTGTGGTGCTGGCCGACGTCGACGATCCCGACATGACCGCCGAGAGTCTGATCCGCGATGCCGACACCGCGGTCTACCAGGCCAAGGATGCGGGCCGCGATGCCGTCGTCGTCTTCGACCATGGAATGCGCGACCGCGTCTACCGACGGCTCACCATCCAGCGCGACCTCCGGCATGCGCTGGGCCGCGGCGAACTCTCGTTGCACTACCAACCCATCATCGACGTTCCGTCCGGTCGCGTGTCCGGATTCGAGGCCCTGTTGCGCTGGGCGCATCCCACCTGGGGTCAAGTCCCACCGGCGTCGTTCATTCCGATCGCCGAAGACACCGGACTCATCGTCGAGATCGGCGCGTGGGTCCTCGAACAATCCTTGCTGCAGCTCGTGCGATGGCGGTCCCAACTCCCCCATGGCGGCCAGCTCGGCATGTCGGTCAACCTGTCGGCGCGCCAGCTGCGCGACCCCGCCATGGTGGATCGACTCGACGCCATCATCCGGGCGGCCGACATTCCTCGCAGCGCACTGACCCTGGAACTCACCGAGAGTTCGCTGATGGAGAACCCCACCCAGGCCGCCGCGCACCTCGCCCGGTTGAAGGCTCTCGGGATTCGGCTCTCGATCGACGACTTCGGAACCGGGTACTCCTCCCTCGCGTATCTGCGGCGCTTCCCCGTCGACGACGTGAAGATCGACCGCGCGTTCGTCATGGGACTCGAGTCCGACGACAGCTCGGACGAGACCCTCGTCGCGGCCATCGTCGCGATGGCCGGCGCCCTCGGCATCAGTACGGTCGCCGAAGGTGTCGAAGTGGAGCTCCAGGCCAGCCGCGTGGAGCGACTCCACGTCGACCGCGCGCAGGGGTACCTCTACTCCCGCCCGGTGGAACCCGGCCTCATCCCTGCAGTGGTCGCCCGGCTCGAAGCCGACGCGAAGGGTCGCCTGGTGTCGGTTCCCGAACGCTTCAGCGCGTAGGCGGCCGCACCGAGACGACCGGACGCATCAGAAGGACTGATCAGGCCAGGCGTACGTCGGCCGGGATCAGCTCGGCCATCTCGGCGGCAACGCCGTAGTTCGCCTCGCGTACCACCGACTCGATCCCCACGCCTTCGAAGAGCACCCCGTACATGAAGGGGTCCGCCGCCCGTAACCGCGGCCCGTACTCCTCGAAGTCGCACCAGAACGCGTTGCTCGCCGGCGAGTCCAGGTACTGGATCGGCTCGACGCCGTCAAAGGTCCAGAACGGCCGGCTCGTGAGGTCCTGCATGAGTTGTGCGACATGGAGATCCAAGACACAGACGAACCACCGGGCACCCCCGGTCCGGAACGACCGCACCACTGCTTGATACATCGCCAGACTGATCATCCCGTCGGTGGCCTTGCCGCGGTAGTCGGCGTGCACGGCCATGGTCGCGACGTCCCACACGACCGAACGGTCCCAGTCAAGTCCACTGCGCTCCAACACCGGTTCGAGTGGCTGCTTCCAGACGCTCTCGATGTCGGCCAGCGTCTTGAGCCCTCGCCCGGACGGGACCGTGACCCGGATCATGCCGGCGGGCAGGTGCCGAAGATGGTCGATGACCACGATGAAGTACGTCGACTCGTCGTAGGGGCCGTACTCGGAATCGATGAGGTCGGACGAGTTGCCGAACCACTCGGCGAAGACGGTG
>JAENVU010000437.1 GCA_016650415.1 Acidimicrobiia bacterium | reverse complement strand
TACGGCACCCTCGAGACGGATCTGGGCGAAGTCGCGATCGCCTTCCGGCGCCAGGCCCAAACGCACCCGAAGGCATTGATGCGGGGGCGAGACCTCACGATGAACGACTATCTCGCGAGTGCCTGGGTGAGCGAGCCGTTCCGGCTGTTCGACTGTTGCGTGGAGACCGACTGCGCCGCGGCGGTCGTCGTGACGAGTACCGAACGGGCGCGTGACCTGACCCAGAAGCCGGCGGTGATCCTCGGTGTCGGTGAGGGTCATCCGTCGCCCGCGGACGACATCGCGAACCGACCCGACATCTTCCACATCGGGCTCACCGATGCCGCGCCCCGGGCGTTGGCGATGGCGGGAATCGCGCCGACCGACGTCGACTTCGCCGAGATCTACGACTGCTTCACCTACGTCGTGCTTCTGCAACTCGAAGCGCTCGGCTTCTGTGCGCGGGGTGAGGCGGGGGCGTTCGTGCGCGACGGGGCCTTGGCTATCGACGGTCGCTTGCCGACCAACACCCACGGTGGACTGCTCTCACAGGGCCATATGTGGGGGATGAACCACGTGGTCGAAGCCGTCCGACAACTGAGGGGTGACGCGTCGCTCCAGGTGCCCGACGCGGAGTTGGGGCTCGTGACCGGCTGGGGCGATTTCGGCGACGGGAGTCTCGTGGTACTGGGGGTGGATCGATGAGCACGCCGAGACCCGACCGGATGTTGCCCGCGACGGATGGTTTGGGCGCGGAGTTCTACGCGCGGGCGGCGACGACGGGTGTGGTGCACCTCCAGCGCTGCTCGGACTGCGAGGCCTGGCGGCATCCGCCCCGGATCTTGTGCGCCGCGTGTGGCTCGGCCGAATGGAGCTGGCAGCCGACCTCCGGCCAGGGACGGGTGTTCACCTGGACCGTCACCCACCGGGCGACGGATCCGGCATTCGCCGAGGAGTTGCCGTACGCGGTGCTGGTCGTCGAACTCGACGAGGGACCGCGAATCGTCGGCAACCTCATCGATCTCGACCCGGCGGATCTTCGGCTCGATCTCCCGGTGCGCGTGGTGCTCGACCACCGCTCGGACACGGTCGCGCTGGTCGACTTCGCGCCGCGCTAGTCCGGGGCGGTGATCGCGCGACTGCGGTCGAGGTCCGGTTCCAGGAAGATCAGGCGTGCTTCGGGCGTGTGGGCGCGAATGCGAACCTCGACGGCGTCGATGGCGCGGGCGAGCGTCGGCACGTCGTCGGTCACGAAATCGACCTTGGCGGCGACGAGCACGTCCTCGGGGCCGAGCTGCAGCGTGCGCAGGTGAATGACGCTGCGAACCTCGGGGCTCCCGGCGATCGTGTCACGGATTCCCGCTTCGGCACTGGCGGCGGCGCTCTCGCCGATCAGCAGACTCTTCATCTCGACGGCGAGCACGATCGCGATCACGAGGAGCAGCAGACCGATCCCGATCGAGCCGATCGCGTCGTAGCGTGGCTCACCGGTGACGACGGCGAGGGTCAGGCCGATGAGTGCGATCATCAGACCGGCGAGCGCGCCGGTGTCCTCGAGGAGCACCACCGGGAGTTCCGGATTCTTGGTCTGGCGTATGAACGCGAGCCACGACCGGCCATGCCGGTGAGGCCCGGCTTCCCGAACGGCAGTCCGGAGTGACCAGCCTTCCAGCAGGATTGCCAGGCCGAGCACCGCGAACGCAACGCCCACGCTGTCGACGTCGTGCGGACGCAGCAACTTCCCGATGCCCTCGTAGAGCGAGAAGAGCGCGCCGAGGCTGAACAGGACCAGCGCGACGACGAAGGCCCAGAAGAACCGTTCGGCGCCGTAGCCGAACGGATGGCGGGCGTCGGGCGCCCGTTGGGCACGGCGGCCGCCGAGGAGGAGCAGGCCTTGATTCCCGGTGTCGGCGAAGGAGTGGACGGACTCGGCGAGCAACGAGGCCGAGCCCGTGATCAACGCGGCGGCAAGCTTCGCGATCGCAATACTGAGGTTCGCGAAGAATGCCGCGAAGATCGCCTTCTTGGATCCCTCGTGCACGGGGTCAGGCGTCCCAGATGATGCGGTTGGTCTCCGGCGCGGCATCGAGGATCTCGACGGGGCTGCGCTTGTTGATGTGTCCGATCAACATGTTGTAGACGCCGAACCCGACCAGTTCGCGCAGGCGCGGTCCGAAGGTGCGCGCCACCTCGGTCGGGATGCCGAGTTGCTGGTTCTCCTGCTGGCGGACCCACCCGGCGCAGTAGTTCATCGCGATGCCGATACGGTCCGCGCGTGTCGTGTTGGCGCCACCCCCGTGCCACAGGCTGCCATGCCAGATCAAGACGCTCCCTCGCGGCATCTCGGCGGGGATGGAGTCGAACTCCTCGCCGTAGCCCGGTGAGTGATCCGCGAGGTGAGTCCCCGGCATGATGCGCGTCGCGCCGTTGGCGTCGGTGAAGTCGGTCAATGCCCACATCGTGTTGCAGACGGTCGGGACGTGCGGCTTGGCGAGCGGCATCAGCTGGTCGTCGGCGTGAATGGGCTGGGCGGTCTCCTCCGGCATGATCCGGATCGACGACAGCGAGGAC
>JAENVU010000436.1 GCA_016650415.1 Acidimicrobiia bacterium | reverse complement strand
CGGCGTTTAGCTCTCGCCGGCGGGAACCAGGCCGAGTTCGACGAAGATCGCGATGCGCTCCTGCTCGAACGTCGCCTCGTCGATCTCGTTCGCCTCGCGCTGCTGGCTCAACTCGCCGTAGCGCGCCATCAGCGCTTCCTCATCGATCTCGGGAGCGTCTTCTTCCTCCGCGCTTCCGCGCTCGATTCGGCGCTCACGCTTTGCGGCCGCTCGTGCTTGGCGCTTTGCCGCACGCGCGCGCTTTTCGAAACTCTCTCGTGCTTGGGCCATGTCCGGCTCACTTTGCCTCGGGATGGGAGCGCCACACCCGACTGGGGTGCGCTCACCGATTCAGCAACCAGAGTAGGCGATGGAGAGCCGAGACTCGGTATCGCCGGCTCCGTCCGACCGTCGGAACTCAGGCGGGCCACACCTTTTGTGCGCTCAGACGTACCGGGCGGAAGGTGTCGCGAAGTGCAGATCGTCCGGATCGACATCAGGGTTCGCGCACAAAACTTCGCATTCCATGAGGTCAGGATCCCGAAAGAACAGGCTGATCTTGCGGCCGAACTCGGTCACCACACCGTCGGAGGCACCCGCGGCCATGAGTCGCCGGCGGATTTCCTCGAACGACTCGAGATCGGTCGCGGCCAACCCGAGGTGATCGAGCCGCCCGCGACCGAACATCGGCGTCTGCCGATCGGCTTCGTGGTTGTCGGCGATCTCGAAGACGTTGAGTTCGGTGGCCGGTCCCAGGTTCAGAATGATCATCCGCGGTCCGCCGGGGAACTCGGGACCGTCGCTCTCGATTTCGGCATCGAAGACGTCGACGTAGAACTGGGTGAGCCGATCACCATCGTTGGTGATCGTGGCGACGTGGTCGAGGCCGTTGGTCAACATGAAGGCCGTCCTTTTCCGACGCGTACAGGGTGGCGGACGAGTTCTACCAGTCTGCTCGACGACCCCATGGGCGCCGCGAGCATGATCTCCTCATGGCGCGCTACGAGATCGACCCGTTGACCTCCCGGGTGAAGATCGCAGGGAGCTCGTCGGTCCACCCCATCACCGCGACCGCGACGGGCCTCACCGGATGGCTCGACATCGAGCGGGGGCGCGACGGCAGCCTTCGCGCGGCGACCTTCGCCGGCGAGGTCCGGATCGCCGTCGATCGACTCGCCTCCGGGAACCCGTTGGTCGATCGGGAGACTCGTCGTCGTATCGACGCCCGGAAGTTCCCCGAGATCGTCGGCCTCGTCACCGCGGCAGTGCCGATCGACCGCTCGGGACTCGACGTGACCGGTGACCTCACCTTCCGCGGCGAAACTCGATCCGTGAGGGGCGAGATCGATCTCGCGTTCGACGACGGCACCGTCACGGTCGCCGGGACCCAGACCTTCGACGTGCGCAACTGGGGACTGCGGCTACCGAGGATCGGCTTGCTCCGCGTGCATCCCGACGTGCGAGTCGACATTGCAGTCACGGCCCACACGGCGACGTAGCTGCCGACCGCTCGACGGATTCAGCCCGCGGCCGCGGCCTCGGTCAACAGATCGTCGATCTGGTTCATCGCCTGGGTCATGCCCTCGTCCATTCCCATCGCGAGAACCTGCTCCATCGCCTCGTGCGACGGGAATGTCGTCCGCACCACCATCCGAACCCCGCCGCCTTCACGGTCGATCAGGTCGACGCGGATCACCATCGTCGGCATCGCCGGATTGGGTGCTCCCGTGTCGTCCGCGAAGCCGTCGTCGAACTCCAACAATCTCGGCGCGTCCACGCTGGTGATTCGCCACCAACCATGGGCTCGATCACCCGCTGGTCCGGTCATGAAGTAGTTCACAACGTGTCCGGGCGTGAGCGCGTGATCGCCGAACGTCGCCGGATAGGTCGGCGGTCCCCACCAGCGTTCGAGCAGCCGGGGGTTCTCCCAGAGTTGCCAGGCTTGATCGATCGTTGCGTCGAACTCCGCAGTGATCGCCACCGTCAGCGTGTCGGGATCCTTCATCACGTTGGTCACGGTCATGACCGCTCTCCTTCTTGCCGGCTCGCGAGTACATCGGCGAATCGATCCATGCGATCGCGCCACACGGTTTCGTAGTCGTCGAGCACCTGCGCCACTGCCCGGACGGCGTCGATGTTGGTCCGCACCAAATGCTCCCGGCCTCGACGTTCCTTCGTCACGAGCGTGGCGCGCTCGAGCACGGCGACGTGCTTCTGCACTGCTGCAAAACTCATCGGATAGTGACCGGCCAAGGCCGAGACCGAGTGCTCGCCATGCATGGCGCGCGTGACGATGTCTCGTCTCGTCGGGTCCGCGAGCGCATGGAACAGCGAATCCGCGTCCGCCGGGGCCGAAGGGAGGGCGCTCATCGGCCCGCATAATCTACAACCATATGGTTGTAGATTATCGGTCGAGATCGAGTCCGTCAACCCCTGGGCCCCAACCGACGGGGGAATCCGAGGTCGCCTCGCTACCATCCGTCGATCCGACTGCCCGCATCGACAAAGGCGCCATGACCTTCACGACCGCGACACCTCCCACTCGTCCGTCCATGCGTGCAACCCGGCGGCGTCTCGCAATCGGAGCGCTCGCCCTGGCCCTGGGAGCAAGTGCCTGCGGAGGATCCTCGAAACCTGCCGCGTCTCAGCCGGCGAAGTCCTCGTCCACGACCACCACGACGACGGTGCCCACGCCAACTGCGGAGCAAGCTGCACTCGTTGCCGCCCGCCCGTTCACCGTGCAGGTACCGGTCGGGTACGACCGCGCGAAACCCGCCCCGCTGCTCGTCCTCCTCCACGGCTACGGCGCCAGCGGAGCAGTCCAGGATGCGTACCTCAAGCTCACGCCCGCGGCCGCCAAGAACGGCGTGCTCTACGTGTATCTCGATGGGACGAAGAACGGCCAGGACAAGCGATTCTGGAATGCCACCGACGCCTGCTGCGACGCGGGGAATCCGAAGGTGGACGACAGTGCTTACATCACGGCGGTGATCGCCGACGTGAAGTCCACCCACAACGTCGATCCGAAACGAGTGTTCCTCATCGGCCACAGCAACGGCGCGTTCATGTCGTTCCGCATGGCCTGTGATCACGCCGACGAGATCGCGGCGATCGTGAGCCTCGAAGGCGCGACCTGGTTGGATCCGAGCCGGTGCCACCCCTCCGAGCCGGTCGCGATCCTGGCGGTCCACGGCACGGGCGACCGGACGATCGAGTATGCCGGCGGGTCTGCCATCGCCGAGTATCCCAGCGCGGCCACGACCGTGAAGACGTGGGCCGGATACGACGGGTGCCGCACCCAGGCCGATGCGTCGGCCCCGCCCTCGCGCTCGATCGTGAAGGACCTCGCGCCCGCGACCGTCCTCGCGTATTCGACGGGTTGTCGGGGCAACGGCCACGTCGAACTGTGGACTCAGCCCGACGGCGTGCACATTCCGCTCTGGACCGACGACTTCGCCGACCAGATGATCGCATTCCTCCTCGCCCACCCGAAGCGGTAGCGAGCGCCTGACTATCCGCGCAACTGCTTCGTGGCCTGGGTCCCGGCATCGATCGTCGCGCCGTCGGTCGCGAGGAACTTCCACGAGTAGTCGTCGGCACCCAGCGTCATCCACAACACGCCGTGGTGTTCGTTGTCGCGAAACTGCTCACCCACGTGGAGATCGTCGAACGAATAGAGCTCGTTGCCGCCGGTGCCGACCACGAACTGGCGCATCCCGTCGGAGGACACGGTGCCGGTACCCGTCATGGAGTCGAAGCGTTCATAGACGTGGTTATGGCCGGCGAGCATGAACTCACCACCGTCGGCCGCGAGCGTGGTCCAGATCTCGGTCAGGTCGTCATCGTCACCGTGTTGCGACGACGTGAAGCGAGGCCGGTGCACGATCGCAAAGCGATGGCGATTCGGATGCGCGGCGATGTCATCCGCGACGAACTTCGATTGCGCGGAGCCTTCGCCACAATCGACCTCACAATTGAGGACGTAGATCCGCCAGCCGTTGAGTCGAAGATCGCGAGCGAAGTACTCGGCTTGCGGGAAGGAGTCGAAGAAGCCACGGGCGTCGGGTGTGTGGTAGTCGTGATTCCCCGGGGTCGCGATCACCCGACCGAGGAACGGACCCCACGTCTCGGTGAAGAACCCGGAGAACCCCGACACCTGCCCGTCCGGGTAGACCAGATCGCCGAGTGCGAGGACGTACTCGGGTTGGAGTGCGTCGATCTGACGCGCGACCGGCATCAGTTCCTTCGTACTGCTGCCCAGATCTCCGGTCGCCGCGAGGGTGACGGTCGCCGGATCGGCGGGCGGAGTCGGCGGTGCCGTCGCGCGCGTCGCGACCGTCGACTCCGGAGGCTTCGTCGATCGCCGGGACGTCGAGTCATCGTCGATCAGGCGCCAGGCCACCAGAATCGCCACCAGCAGCATCGCCACCGCGATGACCGCGGCGATGACCTTCCGAGACCGGCCCGCATTCCGAGGTTCCGCCACACGGCTCCTTTTCAGATGAACGGCCGTCGGGTCGACCAGCCGCGGGCAGCCTACGAGACGGCGCTCACTCGGAGATCTCGGCCGTCGAAAAGCGACAGAAGCCCCAAGCAGGCAGAAGATTCTTGCCCAAGCGCGCAGAAATCGCGCAATCCTCAGCCAGTGTCCGGGCGGTTCAGGG
>JAENVU010000435.1 GCA_016650415.1 Acidimicrobiia bacterium | reverse complement strand
CCCGTGAGCGCGACGACGTGCTCGACGTCCTCCTCGCGACGGAGGGACTCACCCGCCAGGAACTCGCCGACCAGGTCGTGTCGCTCATCGGCGCGGGATACGACACGACCACTGCCACCGCGAGCTGGCTCATTCTCCGGAGTGCCGGCGACGCCGACGTCTGGTCTCGCCTTCGCCGCGAAGCCGATTCCGTTGCGGTCGACGATCAGCGGCCCTGGGCCGACGCGGTGGTCCACGAGTCGCTCCGCATTCATCCCGCCGGAGCCCACGCGCCGCGAGTCGCCGCGACCAGCTTCGACCTCGGCCCGTACCGCATCCGCCGCGGTTCGATCATTGCGTGGTCTCCCCTCCTGGCCGGGCGCGACCCGAACTCGTGGCCGGATCCCATGCGGTTCGACCCGAGCCGCCATCTCGATGCCGATACACCGGAATACGCCTGGGTCCCGTTCGGGGCTGGTTCGCGTAGCTGCCTGGGGTTCGGGCTCGCGCGCATGAATCTCACCCTGCTCGCGTCACGACTCGCTCAGCGCGTCGATCTCCGCCTCGAGACCAACGGGCTGCCCCGACCGATCGGGACCGTCACGGCCCACCCCGAAGGCGGCATCCCCGTGACGGTGACGAGTCGACGCCCCGCGCCGCGATAGAAGAGGGCCGAGCTACGAGCCGTCGCGGGCGGTCACCGGCCGCCGATCCCGTACCGCCGTTCGCGCCCCGCCCGCACATGACATGCCTACTATCAGCCACTCACGGAACCGGACGAGGAGCAAGTAGTGGAAACGACGATCGAGTGGGGCGAGATTCAGGGGCGGCCGATCACGTTCCCCATGGAGGTCCGAACGTTCAATGCCGTGACCATGGGATTCAGCGTCGCGAGGTCGGCAGCGTCGGCACTGCTGCCCGGTGATGCCTTCGAGCTCGTCGAGATCGGTGATGGCATCGCCCAGTTCATCCTGAGCATCTGCGACTACCGAGACAACCCTTGGGGTGACTACAACGAGGTCAACCTGGGATTCCTCACCCGCCCGGCGGGCGCGCCCATGGATGTGATCGGTTCCTTCGTGTATCGCATGCCGGTGGACCAGGCGTTCACGTGCGAAGCCGGGAACGCCGTCATGGGATTCCCCAAGACGGTCGAGCGGATCGATGTGAGCTACGACGACACTGCGGTACGCGCCCAGCTCTGGCAGAACGACGACGTCGCGCTCGCGGTCGAGGTTCCCCGAGTCGTACAAGTCGGGCCGCGAACCCGCATGGACTCGGTGAGCTACTCCTACCTCGACGGCGTTCCCTATGGCACACCACTCAGCATCGAACTGGGGCGGGGTGTCGTCGACCCGAGCGAGGTCCGCGTCGAGCTCGGTACCGGCCAGATCGCCGACGAACTTCGTTCGCTGGGTCTACCCGCGACCCCCGACTTCTGCGGCTGGGGTGAAGATCTCTCCGCGACCTTCTTGCTCGGCCACCCCGTGTGACATCAGCACCAGGGAACGGGGTGGGGCCGGGACACCCGGGGCAGGGAGGCTCGAGGCGTCGGGACGGCTCAAGTGCAGCCGCGACAACGCGCCGGCTTCAGACTCCCGCGACCTTGGGCGAACGAGTCTCGACGCCTCCCGATGACCACTGATCGTCCACGGAATCCCACGTCGGGAAGTCGCTCGTCGCGAAGAGCTCTTCAAGTGGGTGAGCGTCGACGTCGGCTGCGGGCCGCGCGACGAAGAGGTCGGTGTGGTGGTACCCATCCGATTCCTTCCCGTCCGGATCTATACCAAGCCGAGCGAGTTCGCGGAGGACGAACTCTTCCTCGTCGGCGTCCGCGAATCGTCGCTGGGGAAACGTCACGTCGGGCAATCGTTCGGTGACGAGACCATGTTCAGCGGCCACAATGGCAATCGGCTCGAAGTCGACCCACCGCAGACACAGCGCCGCGAGCCAGGGCTCTTCGTCAGCCGCGTCGAGAACCTTTCCGACCGTCGTGTCGGTGACGTACCCGATGCCACCGGTGACCGTCACCAGGTCGGTGGCGCTCAATACGTCGGACGATGTCTGGGAGAGCGTCTCAGTTTCGAGATCGAGAGCGATGCCGCGGTCGAGCAGGCCGGCCTCGGTCGCGTACCGGATCGCTGGTTCGGATGCGTCGATACCGACGACCTCGACGTCGTCGCGTGACGGATGACGACCGAAGAACTCACGATCGCGCGCGAGCATCTCGTCGCGATTCAGTGAACCACTGGCCTCGGCGCCGTAGTGGTCGACGATGTCAGCATAGAGGACGTCGTGTTTCATCAGCCCCGCGTTGATGCCGTATGAACAGCAGAGATCGACGACACGCACCACGTCGCGACCGTTGTTTTCTCTGATGGTGTCGGCAAGCATGCGGAACACTCGACACCCGTGCTCGGGCACCTGGTAGTCGAGTTCGCTGAGTTCTCGGTAATACGGACGCGGATCGGGGGCAACGTAAATTTCGTCGAATCGTGCCTTGGTCATCTGACCGGCCGGACGGGACACGGATTGGTGACGACTGCCGATCCTCGCGTCGGTTCCGTCCGGCGCTACCACCTCTCAACGAGAGCGCACTGAATGACGCGTGGAATTCCGTGACGGGGCGAACCTATCAGCACGTCCGTGGGCGTACGGCGGAGGCCGGGATCGTCGTCTTCCGGTCTCGTCCGACTCAGGACGTCGCAGCATCCCGCATCGGCGCAACGGAGGGCGACCCGCACGCACGTGCTTCGCCGTGCAGCTGTAGTGCAGCTGCGCAGCATCAGCCGTTGTCGCTCAAGGTGCGAAGTCGCTGGTAGATGGGCGGGGCCGGAAGGGATCGAACCTTCGACCTAGGGATGATGAGTGCCGACTGGACTCTCCCGCGCCGTACCACCACGCGCGCCGGGCCGACGGGGG
>JAENVU010000434.1 GCA_016650415.1 Acidimicrobiia bacterium | reverse complement strand
GCCGAGATCACCGGCCTGAACCATCACAGCACCGAGATCCACGGCCGCCTCTCCGGGTACCTCGACACCGGCCACTGAGCGAGCACGACCGTGGCGTGCGTGCCGGTCCTCGGCTACGGGATGCGGATGCCCGAGATGGCTCGAGCGATCACGAGGCGCTGGATCTCCGAGGTGCCTTCGAAGATCGTGTAGATCTTCGAGTCGCGGTGCCACTTCTCCACCGGGTACTCCCGCACGTAGCCGTAGCCGCCGAGGATCTGGATCGCCTGCTCGGTCGCCCAGACGGCGACTTCACCGGCCTTGAGCTTGGACATCGAGCCCTCACCGGCCGTGAACTCCTTGCCGTTGGCGCCCATCCAGCACGCGCGGTGCACCAGGAGGCGGGCGGCGTCGAGCTCCATCTTCATGTCGGCAAGCTTGAACGCGATGCCCTGGTTCTCGATGATCGAGCGACCGAACGCCTTGCGCTCCTTCGCGTAGTCGAGGCTGTATTCGTACGCGGCCCGGGCGATGCCCAGTGCCTGCGCTCCGACGAGCGGACGGCTCGCCTCGAACGTGCTCATTGCGGCCTGCACCCGGCTCGACTTGCCTTCGCGGGCACGCGCCATGCGAGCGTCGAGCTTCTCCTTGCCGCCGAGGAGGCAGCGCCCTGGCACCCGTACCTCGTCCAGGACGACCTCCGCGGTGTGGCTGGCACGGATGCCCATCTTCTTGAACTTCTGCCCCATCGACAAACCCTTGGTGCCCGGCGGAACCACGAAACTCGCCTGACCGCGGCCCTTGAGTTCCGGCTCGACCGAGGCGACGACCACGTGCACGTTCGGAACCTTGTCGATCCCACCGTTGGTGATCCAGGTCTTCGTGCCGTTGAGCACCCACTCGTCGGTTGCCTCGTCGTAGCCCGCGCGGGTGCGCAGGTTGGAGACGTCGGAACCGGCATCAGGCTCACTCACGGCAAACGCGGCGAGGTGGATGTCTTCGGGGGTGCCGAAGCACTCGGGCACCCACTCCGCGATCTGCTCGGGCGTTCCGCTGCCCACGATGCCCGACACGCCGAGCGTCGTCCCCAGGATCGACAACCCGATCCCGGCGCACCCCCAGGCCAGTTCCTCGCTCACGAGCGCGAACGTCAACCCGGTCGGGTCCGAGAACCACGACGAGAGGGCTTCCCACGAGTAGAGGCCGATGTTGGCCGCCTCCTGGATGACCTCCCAGGGGGTCTCTTCCTTCTCGTCGTACTCCGGCGCCACCGGGCGGATGACGTTCTCCGCGAAGTCGTGGACCCACTTCTGCATCTGCAGCTGGTCCTCGTTGAGATCAAGGGAGTAATCGGTCATGGCGTAGGACTCCTTGCTTCACCCGAAGGGCCTAAGTTACTGATCGGTAACCGCGATGGTAGCCGCCGAGTTGGCCGAACTCCACCCCGGAATCGGGGAAAACATCGAGATTCCGGCCGACGGAATGCGACGATGGTGGCCATGTTGCAGGTGCGAGGACTCTCAGTCGAAGTCGGAGGCAAGCTCCGCGTCGACAATGCGTCCTTCTCGTTGCATCCCGGTGACACGGTCGGACTGGTCGGTCGCAACGGTGCCGGCAAGACCTCGATGCTCAAGGTGATCGCCGGTGAATCTCCCGCCGCCGCCGGAATCGTCTCGCATCCACCGGCCGTCGGCTACCTCCCGCAGAACCCGCGACCACGCGGTTCGGGCGTCGATTCCACGGGGCTCTCCCACGTGCTCTCGGGCAAGGGGCTCGACGCACTCGCGCTGCGGATGGAGAAGCTGCGCCTGAAAGTCGACGAGACCGGCGCCGAGCGGGACGCCGCGCGCTTCGCCCGGGTCGAAGCGGAGTTCCGCGACGCGGGCGGCTATCGGGCCGAGTCGGACGTCCGCACGATCGCCGCCGGGCTCGGCCTCGGCGATGATCGGCTCGACCTCCCGCTCAACGCGCTCTCCGGTGGTGAACGGCGCCGCGTCGAACTCACGCGCATCCTGTTCGCGGGGAGCGACCTGCTCCTCCTCGACGAGCCCACCAACCACCTCGACAACGATGCGAAGCAGTGGTTGATGGGGTTCCTCCGCAGCTACCGAGGCGCGCTCCTCGTCATCAGTCACGACCTCGAGCTGCTCGACGCGTCGATCACCCGCGTGCTGCACCTCGACGAAGGCGAAGTCATCGAATACCGCGGGACCTACTCGCAGTATCAGATCTCTCGAGCGGCCGACGAAGAACGACTCGGCAAACTCGCGAGCCGGCAGGAGTCGGAGATCCAGCGGCTCGAACAACTCGCCAACCGCATGCGCGGCCAGACCGCGAAACGCGCCAAGACCGCGAAGGCAATCGACACCCGCGTCGCGCGCCTGGCCCGCGATCAGGTCACCGGGCCGAAGCGCCAGCAACGTATCGGCGTGCGATTCCCCGACCCGCCACGGCCCGGGCGCGTGGTGCTCGAGGTCGACGGCATCACCAAGGGCTACGGCGGGCCGAACATCTTCGAGGACGTCACCTTCGCGGTCGAGCGGGGCGAGCGGCTCGTGGTCATGGGCCTCAACGGTGCCGGGAAGACGAGCCTGATGCGGATCCTCGCGGGCCAGACCGAGCCCGACAGCGGCACGTGGACCTTCGGTCACGGCGTCTCGGCGGGCTACTACGCGCAGGAACACGAAGGCATCCAGGCCGGCACCACCGTGATCGACCACCTCAAGACCGTCGGGCTCCCCGAGTCGCAGCTGCGCACGTTGCTGGGCACCTTCGGCCTCTTCGGTGATGTCGCGTTCCAAGACGCCGGCACCCTCTCCGGAGGCGAAAAGACCAAACTCGCACTCGCCCAGCTCGTCACCGGTCGCCACAACCTGTTGCTGCTCGACGAGCCGACCAACAACCTCGACCCCCCGTCGCGCGAGGCAATCGGCGACGCACTCTCGGACTGGCCGGGCGCGGTCGTGCTCGTGAGCCACGATCCGGACTTCGTGTCCCGCCTCGAACCGAGCCGCGTCCTGATGATGCCCGACGGCGATCTCGACTACTGGTCCGACGACATGCTCGACCTCGTCGCCCTGGCTTAACCGACCCGCGCCCCCCACTCTCGGTGTTTGGCGCGTGACGCGCCTCCGGGCGCCGCAATCCGCCAAACGCTGGAGAGCTAGGTCGAGGGCGGCGTGGTGCTCGAGGTGGTCGTCGTCGAACTCGTGGTGGACGAGGACGACGAGGTCGTCACCGGTTCCGTCGTGGTGGTCGTGACGGGTTCGGTGGTGGTCGTGGTGGGTGCGGTCGACGTCGACGTCGACACGGGACGGGTCGTGGTCGTCGTGGTGGTCACGGTCTTGGTTTCGGTGGCTTTTCCGACCGCGACCCCGATGCCCGCACCCGCCAGCAGTAGCACGAACGCGATCGCCCACACCGACGCCGGCCTCATGCGCTCGCCATGTCCATGAAGGCGCGAAGTTCGCGCTCGATGTCGGGCCCACCCGGCTGGAAGAGAATCTCGCTGGTGCCGGCCTCCGCCATCGCGTCGAGCCGAGCCCGCAGCGCCGGGGCCTCACCGGTCCAGGTGAAGTTGGTCAGGCCTTCGCCCGAGAGGAGCGGGCGGTCTCGTTCGCATACGTTCACGAGATGATCTTCGTGCGTGGCGAGGTGCCGGAGGTGGATCGGGATCCGTTCCAGCTCCGCCCGCCACTCGGCGCCGCCCGGGAGGCCGTCGACGGCCGCGGGATCCGCCTCGTACATCCCGTGGTACACGACGGTGAGCGCCGGGCCCGCGGCGAGCAGGGCCCGATCCGATCCGGGTGACTCACCCGGGTCCAGCACGGTCCCGAAGGCGAGCAGTGCACACCACTCGAACTCGGGGTAGCTCCCGAAGATCGACATCACGCCGTCGCCGAGTTCGCGGGCGACGGCAAACCCCTTCGGTCCGTTCGCAGCCACGAGGATCGGCACCGGCGCAACCGGGAGGTAGCCCGCCGGTGGGATCAGCTTCGTGACTTTGCCCTCGACCACCATCGACTCACCGTTGAGCAGCCCTTTGACCTGCGCGATGTACGTGCGGGTCTCGGCCCAGGTGAGCGGCCGCTGCCCCATGGTCATCCGCGCGGTGAAGCCGGTGCCGATGGCAACCGCGAGCCGCCCCGGCGCGAGCGCCGACACCGTTGCGATCGCGCTGGCTTGGGTGACCGGATGACGGAGGTTCGGGACCAACACACCGGGGCCGATCCCGATCCGACTGGTCTGCTCCGCGATGCGGGCGAGATGCACCCACACATCGCCGTAGAGCGCCGGCGAGTCGTAGAGCCAGACCCGTTCGTATCCGAGCGACTCCGCCAGCTGCGCGTGCGCGACGACATCCGGCCCGGGAGGGAACGCGCACGAGATCTGCATCGGCGACGTCATCAGATTCGGTCCTCGCTCG